>JBIQMB010000170.1:0-6835 GCA_044463745.1 Chitinophagaceae bacterium
ATGGAAAAAGGCAAAATCGAAGTAGTTCGCAATTTAATAACTAAGCTCGGACTGAATGATAGGCAGGCTGCAGATGTTGCAGGGGTTACCATATCATTTGTAAAAAAAATGCGTGCTTCTATTAAGAATAAATAACCTTTGATTACAGGTATATACCACGGTCAGCCAGATTCTTTTTCATCGCGGATGCCCTTTTCTAATTAATCTTTTCATATTTATCCGGATTCGGAAATATGCTTTTTCTCTCCTCCGCAGGGCGCGGCATTAACATGTCTGACATCGGAGAAATCTTAACCGGAAAACGAAATACCATGGGCATTATAGAAACCATCAAAATGATAGAGCGCGAGGAAGGATTTGAAAAAGGATTGAAGAAAGGGATGGAGAAAGGAATGGAGAAGGGAATGGAGAAAGGGATTGAGAAAGGGATGGAAAAAGGCAAAATCGAAGTAGTTCGCAATTTAATAACTAAGCTCGGACTGAGTGATAGGCAGGCTGCAGATGTAGCGGGGGTTACTACATCATTTGTAAAAAAAGTGCGTGCTTCTATTAATAAATAAAGAAGGCTGCAATTGGGTTTGCAGCCTTTTTTGTTTGCAGGTTTTTTAACTGCGATTGCCCTGACCTCTTCTTTGTGGACTCAATGTAGCTTCAATTTTGTCCTTAAACATTTTGTACTGGTCTTCAGTAAAAATGCCCTTCAGCGTTTCATTTCGCTCATCAGTAGCTTTCTGAAAAACTGAAAAATCCGGCCTTTCGCCTTTCTCTCTTGCTTCCTGCATCGTTTTTTGTTGATGGTTGAAGAAGTTAGTAAACACTTCTGAAGTTTTCTTTTTCTGATCCTTGTTTAATTTCAGTGGCTCCAACTTTTCCATCGTCATTTTGACCCTTTCTTCTACCGACATGCGCTGCATCTGCGCCTGAACGGAAAATGCGGCAATGAAGATAAATGCCAACATCATGGTGATCTTTGTTTTCATATATTTTATTGTTTTTTGCGTTTAATCGGAGTACTAAAGTAGAAGTAAACCAAGAGATTTGACGCTCTAATTTTTGAAAACCATTGTTAAAAAGTAAGGCGTAGACCCAAATCGGTCTTTATGATACATAACCTTGCATCACATCCATAAAAAAACATAAGAAATTAAAGGAAATTGGAGAAAGAGCTTTGAATCCTTCTTCAGATATTGGCCGGTTTAATCTGTATTCGGGTATAAAAAATAATAGAGATGTCCTGATAGAAATGGCTTATCTTTTTGGCACTCGATGTATTGCCTATTTTTTATGAAATACCCTTCCCATTCGGGATCGTTTTTATACAACTTAAACAGTTCTCGACTATTGAAATCTAATCTCCTGAGGTAATAAGTATCTGTTTCAGTTATAAAGGTGGTGTTGAATTTTGTAACTATCCAACTGAAATTGATTGGCGAGGCAATTATAAGGACAGCGTATAAAACCCAGGTCATACGGTTAATTAAAAATGAATTGGTTCTGTCATATCGGATCTTAATTCCTGATAAAATAAGTCCCGCTATGCAGATAAGTAAAAAAATAAAAACACTGATTCGTTTAAAGGTTAACCCATAAGTAAAAACATACTCTCCATTTTTTACCAAGGCCGATACCAGTAGTAAAACATTGAGGATGAGCCATGTGTAGGCAAGTTTTTTCAGCACCAGCGATGCTCTGCGACGGTCTGCTTTGTTTCTGAAATAAAACAGGATTACGCCAATCGCCATAAGGATTGAGATGACAATGGTGTCAACTCTATCATGAATTTCCTTACTGAGTTCAGACGGTAGTGATGTGATAAAAAATTGTTCGTAGTTGTATGAGATGATGAAGATAAGGATAAGCACATTGAGCAATATCAGGCTGATTTTACCGCTTCTTTTTTCTAGATCCTTATCCAGTATTCGTATAGAAGGGAAAAATGATTTTTTAGGATTGTCAGAGAAATGGTCTGATAGTTCAGTGTTCAATCTGATGAGCGGACGGGGAGCCCATAATACCCATAGGTTAAACAAGATGAAAAAAGAGAGTGCTGATAACAGAAGAACCTGATCGATATTGAAACTAAAAAGGTTCTGAAAGAAGTTTTGAAACGTACTGCTTCCAGTGGTATAAATCAGTAAAAAAATGACGACAAAAGACATCGGAATAATAATGGTAGCGAACCATTTCTGTAAGCTGGGTTTCGATTTGGATTTTGGAATCCAATGCGTAACAAATAAGACCCTAAAAGGAAGAGTGAAGGTATTAATGACAAACAGAAAAGGGTACAGGATAACATTGAGTGCAGGCAATTGTGCATGACAGGTGGTGGCCATAGTGGATAAGAGAAGCGCAAAGAATGATAAAGTATCGCCATACCACGCCCACGAAAGTAGGGAGATGAGCATAGTGAAGGATAATATCCAAAAAGTCTGCTTCTCTTTTTTGCGGGTCGCTGAAAAATAGGTAATAACCCAAATGGCGAATGCAAACAGACTGATATTAAGTGCGGCTTCCTGATTATAAAATAAGAAAAGAAAGATAAGGACGCCTGTGATGATGCTCGATAACTTATTCATGTTTTTAATTTAAAAGTGCTTTGAAATACAAAGTAATGGTGTAAAAAAATTATTTTTGTTTCAGTAGTGCCTCTAATGCATTCAGGTGGTCATAAAAATCTTTCCTTCCTTCTTTTGTGATTTTATACGAAGTCCGGGTTTTCTTTCCCACAAATTCTTTTTTAATGTCGATGTAGTTTCTTTTCTCAAGTGCACTCATGTGGCTTGCCAGATTGCCATCGGTAACCTGTAATAATTCTTTCATTTCAAGAAAATCAACCCAATCGTTCACTACCAGAACTGACATGATACCTAACCGGATCCTACTTTCAAAATCCTTGTTTAGGTCATGAATAACCCTGATATTTTTTTTGGTTCTTTTCATCAACTTTTATTCATATTTCCTATACATAATCAATCCGTAAACAATATGTAGAATGCCAAAACCGATGGTCCAGAAAATAAGTCCGTAACCGGTAAAAAATAGGGCAATTATTCCCAGTATGATTTCAGAATAACCAAGATACTCAACATCTGTAAAAGTGTATTTGGAAGCATTGACAAGTGCCAGACCATAAAAAATCAGCATGGAAGGCGCTATCAATAAAAATAAATCATGATAAAGCAGAGCAATACAGAAAATACCACCTGCGAGCAAAGGAATTGCCAGACTGATAAGCAACTTAACTGTTAGTTTTGTCCACAATTTGATTTGCTGCTTTTTGCTTTTTCTTTGGGTGAAAAATATTCCGGATCCCAAAGCTAAAATTAAGGTTACTACCGCTATTAAAATAAGCTGTACCAGCATGCTATTTGATGAAACGGACCGGTTTTCTTCGAAATAGCTTATCTCATTATTTTTGAAAACCCGAAGAGCAGCAAAGGCGGCGAGGATGGCCAGTATACCGGCAACAACGCCCGAGATGCCACTTAGCGATATGAATCTTGAAGAGCGCTCCATCATGGTTCGGATATGAGCCAGATCTTCCTGCGGATTATTTTTCATTTAAAAGTGCTTTGTGATACAAAGTTATATTTTCAAACGAAATAACCAAATTTTTGTAATCTCCAGTTAAAACTGACGTGTTTTCAAAACCTTTGTAGGTTTGGGCTGTTAGGTTTAATGACATGTGTGGCTACTCACCGGGGTGATAAGTCCTTTGCGCATGCTTCATCACATCTTCCTTATAAAAAGCACATCTTTGAATCTCCCTTTTGAATACATCTCACCCTGATCAAAGAAATGAGATGAATCTTCATGACTGCTCTCTCCGCCTGCGAGCAAACTTTTGGCTTTAACTTTCTCTCCAAACTCTACTGCGCAGATAAAACTGTTCCCATTTACTCCATAGCGTTTGACCGTACCCGGAAAGACGCGGCTCGAATAAGAAGGAAGCATTCCCCAAACCGAGGAAACGAAGGCGACAGGATAGCTCGGTTTGTTATCATCAAAATGATTTTCCAAATCGCCTGATATCCGCTGAAACCGGTTAATCGAACCCCATTCGGCATCCCAATGACCAAATTTGGTTTCCAATTCTTTTTTTACAGATGCGAGAGCCTGAACCAATGGTTCGGAAGATGTATTTTTGACGAAAGTCCTGGCTTTGTTAACGATGTCGTTATCCTCGCCCTCGGTTACGCTGGTGCGATTAATGGATCCAAGTATTTTTTCGCCCCAGTACACCGCCAGGGTTGTAGCCACGGAGTTTTCACCCACCCTATAGTTCCAGTTTTTTAAAATAGCAATAGGTTCACTCAACGACCTACGAAGACTATCGTTCTTGGTTTCACCATAGGCAGTAATGAGGCGCGGAATCAGCAATTCAAAGGCAGTAAGATAGGTGTCGTAGCCCTTTTCAATTACTTTATCTAAGGTGTATTTCTTTTCCTGTGGCAGGATTCTGACAGCATTTAATCCTCTGAAATTCTCTCCGTCCTGCGACATGTAGGCCGGATAATCCTGTTGCTTAGGGCTATTGGATCCTGCTGCCGTAAAAGGTGTACTGTTGCAATTTTGCACCCAACCGTTTTCTGGGTTATAAATATGGATTGATTCAGAAACGGGATGTAATCCTTTCCATGCCGTGGCTGATGTGGTGCCGTCAACCGGTTTATTCCAGTCATATTTCTGATCGCGCTTTGGGATAAAGTTGCCATGCCAATAGGCGATGTTTCCTTCCGCATCCGCGTAAACCGTGTTGTTCGAAGCATTGGCCAATAGATCCATGGCTTTTTTATATTCAGCAAAAGAGGTTGCTTTGGTTCGCTGCCAGCTTTGTATCAGTCCTTTAATATTCCGGTTATCTGACCTGACTGTAACCCATTTACCGTTTTGAATTCCAAGCACAGGGCCATTCTCCGTAAAAAATGTTTTGAAAGATTTTTGCGCTGTGCCATCTCCTTCTTTATATTGAATCGTAAATGTTTTTTCCTTGACGGGTCGTGATTTGCCATCGTATAGAAAATAATGCTTTCCATTTTTTGAGCTAATTTCTTCTACGTATGAATCTGAAACATCAACATAACTGCTTGTATGCATCCAACCCAGATGTTCATTGAAGCCCTGATAAATGAAAAATTGTCCCCAGGTTACAGCACCGTAGGCATTCAATCCTTCATTACTCACCACATGCACTTCGGGACGAAAATAAAAGGTGACATGTGGGTTGATATACAAAATGGCTTTTCCGGATTCCGTTATTTTGGGGGCAAAGGCAAAACCGTTTGATCCGGTGAGTACTTCCTCAAATCGATCCGGCTGATAGGTTACATCCTCCTGATTTTTTTCATAAAACGCCTGCAGATTTCTGGCACCAAAACCAGCCGTACTAATGGCTCCAATGCTGCCATCTGTCCATAACATGGGATACCAGGGTTCAAATTTATTTAAGAGAGCCGGTTTGACAGCCGGGTGAGTGTACAGATAGTAATTAATTCCATCCGCAAAAGCATTGCACAGCTTTTTTAACCATTGTGGAGCTTTCCTATAATCTTCAATAGCAGCAGCAGAGTCAATAATTATTTTTGTAAGAAGATCATCGTACATTCTGCTTTTGCCGTACACCTCGGATAATCGGCCCAGTTTATCAATATAATTCATCTCTACCCTTGCAAAGTCATCCTCGCATTGTGCATATAATAATCCGAAAACGGCGTCGGCATCGGTGTTTCCGTAAATATGCGGAACGCCGTAATGGTCTCTGATAATTGAAACCTGTTTTGCCTGTTTTTCCCATGCAGCAATCTCTTTGGCATTTTGCGCGGTTGCGAAAGCCGGCGATAAGAAGCAGGCTATGATGATCCAATACTTCATGTTTTAAAGCAGATTAATTATTCATATTGGCTTTGAAGACCCGGATAAAATTTCCTCCCAAAATTTTATTGATGTCTTCTGTTGAATATCCTCTTTTTACGAGTTCTTTCGTAATCAACGGGTACTTGGTTGCATCTGTCAATTGGGTAGGAGTAACGGTAATGCCGTCCAGATCGCCACCTAATCCTACATGATCTATTCCCGCCAGTTTAATGATGTACTCCATGTGGTCGAATAATAAATGAAATGGCGCACGCATTGCTTCCATTTCTTTGCTGTATTTTTTGGTAATTGCCTTTCTTATGTCGGCTCTTGACATCCCGGATTTGCGCATAGATTCGCGGTCTGCATTACGTCTTTTGTTAAGATTTTCCATTCTTCTGTCAAAGGTGCTGTCAAGAAATCCGGCATAGAAGTTCAGACAAATAACGCCTCCATTTTTGGCAACTGCTTTTATCTGATCGTCTTTCAGATTACGGAAAACCGGGCAAAGTGTGTAGGCATTACTATGCGATACCAGTACAGGTTTGGTAGATATGTTGATGGCATCCCAGAATGTCTGCTCTCCTACATGACTCATGTCTATCATCATACCTAATTCGTTCATCCGCTTGACAACCTGTTTGCCAAAATCGCTTAGTCCTTTTTTTTGTGAAGTAGTATCTATCTTTCCATTTACTTTTTGACTTCCGGATTCATATTCGGCGCTAGTAGCCCAGTCGTTGTTATTGTTCCATGTAAGTGTCAGATACCTGGCACCACGGTTAAAGAGATTCTCAAGTTTGGTCAGGTCGTTTTCAATCATGTGTCCGCCCTCTACACCAATCATACTCGCCAGTTTGTTTGTACGAATAGCTTCGTCTAATTCCTGTGCGTTGGTTACGAGCATCATGTCATTAGGGTTTCGCCTCACCCATTCGTAGAGTGAGTCAATTTCGCGGTTAGCGAAGTTGTAAGGATCCTT
>JBIQMB010000171.1:0-6818 GCA_044463745.1 Chitinophagaceae bacterium
AATCCCTTTTTTTCTTTTTCTTCTCCGTTATGCGGCTTCAGAAACAGTGCACACAGGGCTGGGCTGAGGGTCAGGGCATTCAAAGCAGAAATAAGGATGGCCACAATGAGCGTGACACCAAACTGCTTGTAGAAAACCCCAGTTGTACCCGTAATAAAGGTAATAGGCACGAATACCGATGCCATCACCAGGGTAATAGATATAATAGCGCCGGTTATTTCCGACATGGCGGATTGCGTTGCCGATAGACTGTCTTTGGCTCCCTGTTCCAGTTTGGCGTGTGCCGCTTCCACCACCACAATCGCATCATCCACCACAATACCAATAGCCAGTACCAGGGCAAAAAGGGTCAGCAGGTTGATTGAAAACCCAAACAGGTATATAAAAAAGAAGGTACCTATAATAGACACCGGCACCGCTATGGCAGGAATCAGGGTTGAACGGAAGTCTTGAAGAAATATAAAAACCACCAGAAACACCAGCACAAAAGCTTCGAGCAATGTGGTTATCACTTTGCTGATTGAAGCATCCAGAAACTTATTGGTATCATAGGTAACCGACAAAGCCACCCCCGGCGGAAAACTTTTTTCCATTTCCTTGAGTCGGGCGTGTATATTCTGAATGATTTCGTGCGCATTGGAACCCGGTGTTTGATAGATACCGATGGTGATAGCTTTTTTACCGTTTGTGTTGGAGCTTACGGTGTATCCCTGTGCATCCAACTGAATTTCGGCAACATCTTTAAGCCTTAGAAATTGTCCGTTTCCCAGCGCCTTCAACACAATATTTTCATACTGGTCCGTCGTCTTATATCTTCCCCCATATCTGATTACATATTCAAAAGCCTGGCCGGCATTCTGCCCGAGTGTGCCTGCGGCAGCTTCCTGACTCTGTTCGTTGATGGCTGTTACCACATCGGCAGGTACCAGATTATAGGCCGCCATTTTTTCGGGCTCTATCCAAATACGCATAGCATAGGTCCTTTGCCCCAACACCCTTGCATCTCCTACGCCGCTGATTCTCTGGATTTCGGGTACCACATTGATGTTGGCGTAATTTTGAAGGAAGGTAGCATCGTAATCATCATTTTCTGAATTGATATTGAACCATAGTAAGGCGTCGGTTGACTGTTTTTGGGTGATAACGCCTGAGCGGGTTACTTCGGATGGTAATAAGGGCAATGCCCGTGCCACTCTGTTTTGTACGTGTACGGCGGCAATATCAGGATCCGTTTCCTGACTAAAGAATATTTGAATGGTGGCACTTCCGCTGTTACTGGCTGTAGAGGTCATGTACCTCATATTTTCTACCCCGTTAATCTGCTCTTCGATAGGGATAACCACACTCTCCAGTACGGTCTGGGCATTGGCTCCCGGATAGTTGGTAGAAACCTGTACGGTGGGTGGCGCAATATTCGGGTACTGCGAAATAGGCAATACATAGATACCTATAACACCCAGGATAACAATGATTATCGAGATAACGGTGGAGAGTACCGGTCTTTCAATAAATTTTTTAAACATCTTATAAAAGCTTCTTAATAATTAAATGATCAGAACCGGCTGTTTACTGAAAAACAACCTTTGGCCCCGTGGCCAGGCTATCAAACGACTTAGGGATTGGAACAATCTTCTGTTTATCGATAAGCGTAGAAGCACCCTGCGCTACGATTTCTGTTCCTTCTTCTACACCCGATTTTACCACAATCAGGTTATTTATCCTATCTGCCACATTCACAATCCGTGGAGTAACGGTGCTATCTTTTAATAGCTGGTAAACGTAGGTCTTACCTTGCTGTTCGTAGGTCGATTCCTGTGGAATTAAAACAGCATCAGAATATTTTTTCGGGATGAGAATGGTGCCGCTGCTTCCGTTTGCAATCAGGTGTTCAGGATTAGGAAAGGTAGCTCTGAAACTCACCGTTCCGGTACCGGGATCCACCTGTGCTGTTACAGTCTGAATTTTTCCCTCATGCCGGTATATTTCGCCATTGGCCAGTCTGAGTTGCACGGGCAGAAAATCCTTCATTTTTTCGCTTAACGTATTGCCCTTCGATGTCTGTAAAAAATCTACATATTCAGCTTCATTCATTGAAAAATAACCGTATACCTCACTGGTGTTTGATATGGTAGTAAGCGGCAATGGACTGGTAGGATTTACCAGCGAACCCTGACGATAAGTGATGCGTCCTACATATCCGGAAACCGGACTATTAATATTGGCATAATCTATATTCGCCACAATACTTTTGTAAGTAGCCTTAGCCTGAGCCAGTTTGGCTTCTGCTGTTCTCAACTGAACTTCGCTAACAATTTTTTGTTCTACCAGAGGTTTAAGCTGATCTACGCCCACCTGTGCTGCTTCGATATTGGCTCTGGCCGCCTGCGCATCTTCGGTCAGCGACTGGGTTTCGAGCCGGAAGAGCGGCTGCCCTTTTTTAACGTATGCACCTTCATCAACCAATACACGGGTAATATATCCGGGTATCTTGGCGCGTACTTCCGCATTTACTATCCCTTCTATCCGAACGGGGTAGGAGGTAGTGCCCACAATATCCCGGGCAGGTAATTGAATGACAGGCAGGGAAGGAGTCTGAGGACCTCCCATCTGGGTTTGGGTGTTGTTTTTGCATGAAAAAAGAAGGAAGGCAAAAACCGCAAGGGGAATATACTTTGTCATAGTTCTTCTATATTATTCTTCTTATTATTTGAGTTGTATTCTTCGGTTTGGTTTTGAAAATATTCCACAGACTGGGTTAGAAAGTTGAGTACATTTTCGTGCTGTGCCAATGAATAAAGTTGTTGGTGATGTACTTTATTATAGTTGGATTTGTAAGCGATGATTTGTTTGTGAAGGTCAATTTCTTTCTTCCACTGTTCCATTAATATATTAATACGTCGCGAAATGTATCCCGGAGTCATGATATAATACCTTTTACGATCACCGGTTTTGGTAAAATGGGTAATCCATTGCTGTGTTTCCAGATTATTGAGGTGGGTGGAGATGGTACTTTTTCCTGCCTCCAGTTGAATAACCAATTGATCGAAGGTGGTTCCTTGTTTACCGTTTAAGACCAGGGTGGCCAGGATTCTGGCAGCGAGGGGAGCTACCTGTTTTTCTTTTTCAAAATAAACACCTAAGGTTTCAATTAGTCGCTTTCTTTCAATCTCCAGTTCATCCGGGTTTTTCATTCAAATGATGTTTATATGACGTGCAAAGTTAAAGCTGGTTCGGAAATTTCCGAACAAAACAAACTGAAATATAATGTTAACATGACTTTGCATAGTTGGTTTACTAATAAGTGAATGCGGGTAAACCTCGTGGCTTAAAAAGCAGAAGTTCGGTGGTTTCCTACTGCGATTTCTCCCGGGAGGCGTGTAAAAATACGGGTAGTTTTACCCATAGTATGTGATTTTTACTATGCCTTTTTTATTGATATATGTCAATAAATTTTGCAACTTCATTTAAATAGTGAAATCATTTAATATTTTATAACAGTTTGATAATCATTATTTTATGATTATAGTTGCTACTTTTTTCAAGTATAAATTGATTCGGCTCCGGGTAGCTTTTCGCTTTTTTCGACCGTATTTATACCTTTTTTTTAATCGTAAAACTTGCAAAAGCGAAAAACGCCTATTATGTTTGCATCCACTTACAACACACAGACCTGACTTACTAAACCGGAATTACACCCTAACTGCAAAACCGGGCATTTAAAAACAACACACTAATTAAAATGCCTGTTATGAAAACAGAATTATCCTTTCCTAAATTAACCATCGTATTATTACTTGTTGGATTACTGAGTGCATCTCATCTTACGGGGCAGATAGACATTGATTATGTTGTCAAACTCGAAAGATGTTTTAATAGCAATGATGCAGAAATAACTATCACCGCTACTGGTGGGTCAGGTAAATACAGTTATTCAATTGATCAAGGCAAAACTTTTTCAGCAAACAATGTATTTACCAACCTCGCCTCTAACCGCAACTATGTTTTAGTTGTAAAAGATGATAAAGGACAAAGGTCTGCAGACAAATGGGCGTGGGTTGGTAAAATATCCAATCCGGTTACATTATCGGTTGGGCATATTGCCTCCGCAACTTGTTCAAATCCCCAAGGATCTGTAAATATGTGGGCATGGGGAGGTAACGAGGGTATTAAATATTCATTTGACGGGGGCCAAAGCTTCCCATATTCCGGAAGCAACATAACACCTGTTTTACCAGCAGGAAATTATTCAGTTGTCGCTATAGATGCAAACGGATGTTCTTCAGATACTAAGACTTTTACAATCCCCGGGGCCTATACGGCTACACTTTTTGGTGACACGGTTGTTCGTCCTAATGAATCATTTCCTTTACGGGTCAATATTTTTGATAAGGATGCGAAATCAAGTACGCGCTATTCCATTACAGGTAAGGATAACCTTGGAAATACCTATTCTTATGATGATCTTACGGTTGGTTCCAATGAAAGAGTATTTACAACCCCGGTTAGTGTAGTTTTTACAATTCTTTCAGTTACAAAAAAGAGCAGCTCTTGTAAAGGATACGCATCGGGAACCGCTACCATTATTGTAAAAGATGAATATCAATGGTTAGGGATTACTTCGGACTGGCATTCAAGTAAGAACTGGAATACTAAAAAAGTTCCTGGTGAAAATTCAGAGGTGATTATCAAGAGTGGTGTGCCTTTTCAACCCAGTATTACCTCTACTGCTAAAGCGAAGAGCGTTCAGGTTGAAAAAAATGCAAATCTTATTATTACGGGTGTTCTTGAAATTAGTGAGTTTTTAAAGGCAGCCAATGATTTTTCTATCACAGCACTGAACGGTACCATTTCGCTTGTGGGTTCTAAAAAGCAAGAATTGGATGGTAATCTTTTTACAAATAACACTGTTGGCAATTTAATATTTAAGAATTCAGTAGATCTAATAGATTCACTGAACATTACCGGTGACATTTCTTTCACCGGAAAAAACATCACTTTCAATACCAACGACAATCTGACTCTGAAGTCATCAGCCGAAGGAACAGCCAGCGTGGGCAAAATGAAAGATGGCAATAAGATCATTGGTCAGGTTACAGTAGAGCAATATTTCCCTGCAAAAAAAGGCTGGAAGTTTATCTCCGTATCTACACAAGGAAATCAAACCATTAAACAAGCCTGGCAGGAAAACCAGCCTACAGGAAACACAACCGGTATCAAAGGCTATGGTATTCAAATGACTAATTCCATGGCCGACTGGGCTGCTCAAGGATTCGATGCCTATTCTGCTTCTCCCTCTATCAAAACACACGTTACTGAAACCAACCTGTGGCAGAGACTGCCCACAACGCTCACTACGTTTAATCATCCTTCTAACGCGTATATGGTTTTTGTACGGGGTGATCGTGGTGCCAACGCCCTTAACTCTCCGGAAGTACCTACAATTTTGCGCAGCAAAGGAGAACTTAAAAGCGGTACTCAGCCCGTGGTGCAAGTGCCTGCTGATAAATTTGTAGCCATCGGTAACCCTTATCCGTCAAACATTGATTTGACAAAGGTGAATACCTCTAACGATATGTTCTTTTATATGTGGGATCAGAATCTGGCAAGCAGCTATGGGGCTTATCAAACCTTTGTAAAAATCAGCAAAAACAAATACATGGCTATCCCCGGCGGAGGTACCTACACAGATCTTTCTGAAAATTTCATCCCCGCAGGACAGGCATTCTTTGCTTACAATAAAAACGGTGGCACTGTACAACTTACAGAAGACAGTAAGGCATCAAAAAGTTCTTTCTCAACCATCAGCCGTTCTATGGGTGATGATGAGTCTGAAGCAGATAACCTGAACATTAAATTATTTACAGGAAATGGTATGCTGGTGGATGGAGTGTATCAGCAATTCAGTGAAATGTTTAGTAATGATATAGACGGATTTGATGCTGTAAAGCCGGCTAATTCAACAGAAAATCTTTCTATCAAAAGATCAAGCAAGTTGCTGGCAGTTGAAAGCAGATCATACAATCTATATGATACCACCGATCTAAATATGACCGGAATGAGTTATACAAAATATCGTTTTCAGTTGGCACTTAATCAAACTGCCGGAGACAGAGATGTGATCCTGATAGACAACTACACCGGTAAAGAAATTTTAATAAAAAATGGTGAAACAACTGAGTATGAATTTGAGGTGATTAAAAATGCCGCTTCTTATGCAGCCAATCGTTTCAGGATAATTTACCTTGCACGGACGGTGATGCCGGTAACCTTTACTTCTGTAAATGCTGAAAAGAAAGGAGCTTCTGTATCAGTAAACTGGACCATTGAAGAGCAAAAGAATGTAGCTTCTTATGTTGTTGAAAGATCTGCTGACGGTAAAAGTTTCGCTCAGATTGATAAGGTAACAGCTATCCAGGCCAATGCATATAAAATCGTTGACGAAAGCCCTGTAGCCGGTATCAATTATTACAGAATTGTATCTGTGGATGTGGATGGCAAGAAAGGATACTCCTCAGTAGCACGTGTAAATATGGGTGAGATGAATGAAACACTAACTGTTTACCCGAACCCGATTGCAGGTAACGACATCAATTTGAAGATGAACTTTCAAACAAAAGGAATCTACTATATCAGCATCCGCAACCAGATGGGCCAGGTAGTGGATAGCAGACAAATTAACTTTGACGGCAGCCGCACGAGCTTTACCATTCAGCCGGCGTCAAATCTAAATAAAGGAGTTTATACAATCGATGTTACACTTCCTACGGGTGAGCATTCAATTGTAAGATTTATTAAATAGGTGTTTAATTAGTGTTAAT
>JBIQMB010000172.1:0-6795 GCA_044463745.1 Chitinophagaceae bacterium
TATTCCTATTACTGAGCGGACTGAACATCCTGGTTTGTGCGCTGGCTGTTATTCTGTTTCCTTTTTTGTGGAGAGAGTAGGGGGAGGGGGCATGGAAAATGGGAAAGATATCTGTGGTTTTTCTCAAAAGGCACAGCCGTTTTTTTCGTAGAACATTTTAACTGATCACAAACTGTGACCGGTTCAAGCTATCAATTTAGGTTCTCCAATATGAAAATTCCGTGGTTTATTATTATACAATTAGAAGCTCGCGACTTTTGGAAATTTTTGTTTCGCACCGGCTAACAGGATTGAACCTCTCCGACTTTCCAAAAGTTTCGGAGAGAGGTTGTGGGTTTCCCTCTAAACTTTTGGAAAGTTGCAGTTGCATTATCAATAGATGACTGTTTTTGGATTACATCATATCATCCCCACAACTTCCTTTTAGAAACTTTCCAAAAGTAGGTGTCCTCTTTTTTCTTCACCTGGGAAAACGGAGCTCCAGCTCCGTTCCATCTCAAGAAAAAATCGCTTTAAAAAATTATGCAATACCATTAAAATCCACTCCCGCCCTTCATCAACACAAAACCAAACTAATTATTTTATTAATCAATAAGCCATTAATTTTGCATTGTATAAAACATACATTCTAAATTATTTCTTTGATGAAATTAACATGGTGGAAAATCTTATGCGTTGTACTGTTACTTTATTCGTTCATTGCAGGTTTTTTAATTGATGTACCCTTTTTGGGCAATTTATATCAGACCATCCGAAATACTTTCTTTCACGTACCCATGTGGTTTGGCCAGATTACCTTGCTACTGTTATCATTAATATACAGTGTAAAAGTTTTGCGCACCAACAGCCTGAAAAGTGATGCCTATGCAGCCGAACTGGCAAAAACCGGTATCCTGTTTGGAGTGCTGGGATTGGTAACCGGAGCCATCTGGGCCAGGTTTACCTGGGGCGAATACTGGAGCAACGACCCAAAACAAACCGCAGCAGCCATCGCAGTCCTTATTTACTTTGCATACCTGGTGTTGCGCAGCTCCATACCTGATCTGGATAAGCGCGCACGCATATCGGCGGTTTATAACATTTTTGCATTTTTCATTTACATACCTCTTATTATAATATTACCAAGAATGGTTGAATCGCTTCATCCCGGTGGCATGGAAGGTGCAGAGGGTGGGGGCAACCCCGGATTTGGGGGCGATTCGCTCGATCCTACCATGCGGATGGTTTTCTGGCCGGCAGTTATCGGGTGGATACTGTTCGGGATATGGGTTAGCAATATCAAATACAGAATTTTTATCTTGAATCACAAAAACATACTAAATGCTTAAGCAAAATCTCCGGCGCTTTTCTTTATCAACTTTACTCATGCTTCTTTCTACCATCATCTTTGCCCAGGGCGCGCAGGGGACGGTGGATGATACCATGCGAAGCCATGATAAAATTTATGTGGTTCTGGCCGTTTGTCTGGTTATATTAATAACCGTACTTTTATATCTGATCAGGATAGATATTAAACTATCGAAAAAAGAAAAGAATAATTCATAAAAATTTAAATATTATGGCAACAAAAGTTCCTTACAGCTTCTTCAGCAACGTTGAGAGAAGTTTTGATAAAGCGGCCGTTTTTACCCAGTGGGATAGTGGGATTCTGAAATTGATCAAAGAATGTAACAGCGTTTACCAGATAAGGTTTCCAATTAAAAGAGACAATGGTGAAATCGTGACCCTTGAGGCATACCGCGTTCAGCATTCGCACCACAAAGTGCCCTGCAAAGGCGGCATTCGTTTTAGTATTAAAGTTGATCAGGATGAAGTGATGGCACTCGCTGCGTTGATGACCTACAAGTGTGCGCTGGTCAATGTTCCGTTTGGTGGAGCAAAGGGAGGAATCAAAATCAATCCGAGAGATTATAGTGCATATGAGCTGGAAAAAATTACCCGGAGATACACGGCAGAATTAATTAAGAAAAACTTTATCGGGCCGGGCATTGATGTGCCTGCACCCGACTATGGAACCGGAGAAAGAGAAATGGCCTGGATTCTGGATACCTATACCGCTATGCACCCCGGCGAGATTGACGCTGCCGGTTGTGTCACCGGTAAACCCGTATCGCAGGGCGGGGTGAGGGGAAGAAGAGAAGCGACCGGACTGGGCGTATTTTATGGCATCAGCGAAGTATGCAATCTGGAAAGTTTGATGAAGAAAGCCGGGCTTCCGCTGGGCATTGAAGGCAAGCGCGTTTGCGTGCAAGGTTTGGGAAATGTGGGTTACCATACAGCTTTGTTTTGTCAGCAAGGCGGCGCTACGATAGTGGGACTTGCAGAATATGAAGGAGCTATTTATAATTACGATGGGTTGGATGTAGAGGCCGTTTTTAAACATCGGAAAGAAACCGGTTCTATTTTAGATTTTCCGGGTGCTAAGAATTTTGAAAAAAATCAGGATGCATTGGAAATGGATTGCGATATCCTGATTCCTGCTGCGCTCGAAAATGTGATCAACGGAGAAAATGCTTCGCGGGTGCGTGCAAAGATCGTGGCAGAGGCAGCCAATGGGCCGCTAACATCTGAGGCAGATGATATCCTGAACCTGAAAGGTGTTTTGGTGATTCCGGATATGTATTTGAATGCCGGCGGCGTAACCGTAAGTTACTTTGAATGGCTGAAAAACCTGAGCCACGTCAGATACGGAAGACTTGAAAAAAGATTTGCTGAAAACACGAATAACAAGATTGTATCTCAATTGGAAAAACTTACCGGCAAACCCATGGACCCGGATGTCAGGAAAACGCTGATGCACGGTCCGGAAGAGGTTGACCTGGTAAGAAGCGGTCTGGAAGAAACCATGATTGCAGCTACGAGAGAAATCGTAGATATCTGGGTGGCCAACCCCTCTATACCCGATATGAGGACAGCCGCCTATGTATGTGCTATCAATAAAGTTGCAACATCATATGCCGAATTGGGTATATTCCCCTAATCGGTCAATCGTAAAGAGGAAATTCATCAACGGGCATAAACTGCCCGTTTTCTTTTTTAAATCCGATGGTAAAAATGCCGTTGGTAATAATAAGATAAGGCGGTTGTAAACTACTGTGGTAACGCAAGATCTGTTCGAGTGTTTTTTGCGATAGCAATTCATCCATCTTTTTACATTCCACAATCATAAAAGGCTGCCCATCGCGGCCGTACACTACGATATCACAGCGTTTTGTCAGGTTGCCTACCATGATTTGTTTTTCAACAGCTATCAGGGCCGAAGGATAGTTTTGGGATAACAGAAAGAGTATAAAATTTTGTCGGACCCACTCCTCAGGTGTCAGTACGATCCACACTTTGCGTACAGGATCAAACGCCTCGCGTAAGCCGTTAAGTTGCCTGACCTGCGGGGTGGTTTCGGGGAAGTTAATTTTGATAAGCCCTTTCATGTAAGCACAATAGTAAGCAATAAAATGGGGAAAACGGATAAGGAATTTGAAAAAACAGATTCTTTGGACATATAGCGCAAAGGAATGAGATTGCGAGAAATTTGGCAGAGCGTTTTTTCAATCATTGTATCGTTGAGTATTGATAGCCTGGTGCTTCTTGCTACCCGCGCCGATAGAACATAAAATAATTAGACAAATGTATGTTTGGCCTCTTTGGAATCAGCGCGAATGGTGGGTAAATTTTTCGCAAAACCTAATTGCGAAACATGCGGATTTTCTTTTCTTTTTAAAATCACTTTCTAAAGTTGTAATTTTAGCGGTTAAAATTAAAGATACTCGTGAAAGATGAAGACGAAAAAAGAGATCGTAAACAACTGGCTGCCGAGATATACCGGGGAGAAGCTTGAAAATTTTGGAGAATATATTTTGCTGACAAACTTCACCAATTATGTGGCCAGGTTTGCCGAAATCCATGATGTGCCGGTGGTGGGAATGGATAAGCCCATGGAGTGCGCAACGGCTGAAGATATTACCATTATTAATTTTGGAATGGGAAGCCCCGGCGCAGCTACTATCATGGACTTACTCAGTGCCGTCAGTCCCAAAGCTGTATTGTTCTTAGGTAAGTGCGGTGGACTCAAAAAAAGAAATAAAATCGGGGATCTGATATTGCCGATTGCTGCCTTAAGAGGGGAGGGGACATCCAATGATTATTTTCCTCCTGAAGTGCCCGCTCTGCCTGCCTTTGCGTTGCAGAAAGCCATATCCACTACCATTCGCGATTATTCGCAAGACTACTGGACCGGCACAGTTTATACCACCAACCGACGAGTGTGGGAACACGATGAAACCTTTAAAGGATATCTCAGAAAAATAAGAGCCTACGCTGTGGATATGGAAACAGCTACGATTTTTACCGTAGGTTTTTACAATAAAATTCCTACCGGCGCACTACTGCTGGTGAGCGATTCGCCCATGATTCCGGAAGGAGTGAAAACAGCCAAAAGCGATGCTAAGGTTACTTCCAAATTTGTGGAGCAACATCTGCGGATAGGAATTGACTCCCTCAAACAGTTGATCAATGATGGATTGACGGTAAGGCATCTTCGGTTTTAAAACACGATTTTTCGGTTTTGATGTAGTCGCATTAATTTTTTACCAGATTGATATTCTAGGCCATTTATGGCTTAAAAATTGCTATCCCTAAAATATTATCAGCCAATGCTGTAAGAGGAAGAACAATTATCATTCGAAATAAATAAAATAGAATCCGGGACACAAGCGTTCAGGATATAAATGACCATGCATCATGAAGGAAAAAGAATGGATGGAAAGATGTGAACTGTTGGGCAAACAGGCCGGCGAAAAAGGGAATTCACCGGTAGGGGCTTTGATTGTTCAAAAAGGTGAGGTTGTGGCCGAAGCAGAAGAGTCTGCCAAGTCGAAAAATGACGTCACTTGTCATGCAGAGATCGAGGCATTGCGCAAGGCGGTGAGTAAATTGCAAACGCTGGATTTATCGGATTGTGTTTTATATACCACACATGAGCCTTGTGTGATGTGTTCTTATGCAATCCGGTTTTATAAAATTAAAAAAGTAGTTTATCGTAATGGAGTCAAATATCTTGGAGGCATCCATTCGTCCTTTCCGATTTTGGTTACAGATGAAGTGCCCAGGCACTGGAGCGAACCTCCTGAAATCGTTAAGGTCAAATCTTAATTATACATTCCGTCCGGCGAAATGTGACAAGTTTATTATGGGAGAATAATAAGATGATATGGCTAATGCCGTGTCTCGGTGTTCTTTCAAACAGTCGGCTGAAATCAATGCATACGAATCAAAACAGTTTTCCAAAAGAAATTCCAGCCAGGGGTAAGCCTCCATGTTGGTTAAAAACAGGTGTGATCCCGAATCTTATCATCCAATCTTTTTTGGTATAATGCCTTAATGAAACACCGGGAATGAAACTGATATCGCGATGGCGAGGTTCCTTTCCGGGAATATAATCAATAAGGGTCATCAGACGTACGTCAGCTTTCGTATATGTGGCACCAAGTCCAATGTCAAGGAAAGTTTTTTGGTTGGACAAATTGATGAGATAATCAAACCCGAACGGAATCGTGAGAAAAGTTTGGTCAGCACCATATACCCCCGCGCCAATATGAAATGTCAGGCCTTTTTGAATGAAAAGTTTTCTTTCATAATTGATCGAAAGAAGCAGACCGTTACCCCCCAGTTCAGCATAAGCCAGATTCTGCTTTTCGTTTGGTGATTGAGAAAATGCTGATGAAAAACAAGAAGCCAAAAGAGCAATAAGTGCCACAACTTTGTTCATCGTCAATTTCAGGGTTTAGGATTTTATCTGTTCGTTAGAAAAATGAAAGTTACCTAACTTTGTTTGTATTATGCAAATGAAAAAATCAACACCCACTCAAAGAGAAAAAATATTCCATCAACTTCACCACAACAACCAGTTATTGATACTTCCAAATATATGGGATCCATTTGGAGGCATGTTGTTGGAAAAAATCGGATATCCGGCTGTAGCAACCTCCAGCTCTGCGGTTTCATTGAGTAGGGGATACAAGGACGGAGAGAAACTCCCTTTTAGCGAACTTCTTTCTATTTTGAAAAGAATGGTTGAATGCGTGAGTATTCCGGTAACGGCTGATGTAGAAACGGCTTATGCCAGTTCGGATTCCCAGCTTGAAGAACACGTCGGGCAATTAATTGATACCGGCATCGCAGGCATTAATTTTGAAGACAGCCATCACGGTGAGTCATCATTGATTTCTATAGAGGAGCAGTGCAAAAAGATTGAGTTGATCAGACGGGTTAGTGAGCGTGTCGGTTCGAAGATGTTTATCAATGCGCGAGTGGATGTTTATATAAAACCAAATGGATTGTCGAAGGAAGAGAAACTTCGTGAAACCATTCGCCGGGGAAAAGCATACAAAGATGCGGGTGCACATGGATTATACCCGATTATTCTTACTGATAAAAATGATATACAGGCTATTGTGAGCGAAACCGGCCTTCCTGTAAATGTGACCATGATACCCGGAATACTGGATTATGAAACCCTTCGGCAGATGGGGGTTGCCCGCATGAGTCTTGCCTCTGGGTATTTCAAAAATGCAGTCTATATGATGAAGGAAGTCGCAGAAAATTTACAAAAGAATGCCGCCATGGAAGATGTTTTTTCTAAGATGGTTTCTTCTGATTATTTGAATAGTATTGTGTAAGAGAGCGTACTTCAATTCTTCACTGGCGCAGGTCTCCCGACCTGTGACCTATCGTTACTTAAAATATTTCGATGCCGGTCTTCACGCTAAGCGATGGGGTTGAGCGTGGGAGGCGGCAAGG
>JBIQMB010000173.1:0-6732 GCA_044463745.1 Chitinophagaceae bacterium
GATGAAACAAGAGCCAAACGCATTCTGCGACTGTTGATGATGCTTTCTGGCACCCGCAGGTATTCCATGCAAGATTTAGAAGAGAGGTTCAGGATGTCTGCCCGTAATCTCCGCCGCGATCTGGAACTCATTGAATCCTGCGGCTACTTATTAGATCGCGAAGGCGGCTACCGTTTACAAACTGACGAGTCTGCAAACAGAAAACTGAAAAATTTATTGCATTTTTCTGAAGAAGAAGTAGTCATTCTGTACGAAACCTTATCGCTAATAGAGGGCGATTCGCCAATAAAAGAAAGATTGATTAGAAAGCTAAACACATTTTATGATCTGAAAGTGCTTGAACAATTAAAACAAAAAGATGACCTCGCCAAAGTGCGAACCATCCGGTCGTCAATGGAGCAGAAAAAGCAGGTAACGCTGAAGGCCTATCGTTCATCCCACAGCCGAAGCATTGAAGACCGTAACGTAGAAGTATTCGACTTCCAGCCCGATTACAAGGGCATTTGGTGTTATGATTTACAGAGTCATACCTGCAAGCAATTTAAGATAGCACGGATGCAATCGGTAGAACTTTTGTCATGGCAATGGAGATACGAAGAAAGACATCAGAAACCGTTTACTGATATTTTTCGTGTGTCCGCAGCCACGCCCATGGCCACGATAGAATTGATGTTATCATTAATGGCCTATAATTTATTAATCGAAGAATATCCCGCTGCTTTTTCACACATCAAGAAAAAAGAAGAAGGATATTATTTAAAAACTACTGTGGCCAACTATGATGGTGTGGGAAGATTTGTATTAGGGCTAATAGGCGAAATAGAAATTATAAGTCCGGCTAAGTTCAGGAAATACCTTAAAACACAGATAAAAAAATTCCTGGAATGAGGACAGAATCTGACCGTGGGCGACCGTATGTTTGTGGCTGAGATAGCCGGAGGTGGGGGAGGAGAAGGAAGATTGATGAGAGGGTTGTTGGAAGATTGGAAAGATGGTAGGCTGGTGAGAAATTGATGGGAATTATGGTGAGAGTGAAAAGAATTAATCTTTTAAGTTTTGGTTCATTCTTGTTTTTGTTGGTTTAATCTGGTATGCTTAGCTCAGAGAAAGTGAGAGAGGGAAGGGATGAGAAGAAATCGAACAGATTTTTATACATTGGGATACCAATTTTTGAAATAATATGCTATGGATTTAAACATTTTAGAAAATAAGCCGGATTTAAACAAATGCGTGAAGCTCATCATTGAACCTTTGGCTCCATTGTCAATGGTTTCAGATTTGCCAGGAACATATTATAAAGTACAGGAAGTACCGGATAAATTCAAATTATGCGGATTATTTGAAAATATCTTAGGATGGCAGTTTAGCAAAAAGGATCGACAAGCTATTACCAAGAATCTAAAGAATCATTACAATAAAAGATTTAAGGAAAAGGATTATGATTTAAGTTCATCCAATTCTGGTTTCCAGCCTCTGCTTTTGGATTTTTTTGAAATTGGGATGGTTTATAAATCAGAATCTATAAACTTTAATGATCTGTGGAAAAGGTCTTTTAGGAGGAATGATGAAGATGTGCATCCTAAAGGTACACCAAATTTAGATTATCAAAAATTAAGAGAGAAACAGATACAACTCAAATCTATTAGTTTAAAGGAGTTCTATAAAAGCAACCTATCTTCATTTCCATTGTACTACACAACGCCTACGCTTCGAGAATATATTGACTATTTAGGGCAAAACATTCAAATAAGTTTAAAAATTGACCAAACCTTATTATCCCTATTGAATCAAGCAATTAATGAATGCTCCTCAGCGTATTTAGGGAATAGTGAGGGGTGGGTTGAAATCAAAATAGAAGAATTATGAAAGAGATAGAACATCCATTTATAAAGTATGGAGCAGCAGTAGTTTTACGTGCGAACAATTTAAGCAAAGTGGAAGATGTTTCTTCTGTAGAGCTTATAAGAGAATTGGAAGTTTGTCTGAGTCATTTTAGATTAAAGCCTAGGTCATACATTCAAGGACAAAATAAGGTTTATTTTGATTATGTTAACGAACCAAACCCTGGAGCACCAAAAGGTATATACCTCTCTCCATCAATAATACATATAGACAAAACAGCGAAAAAAAACATGTATTCCGCTTTGGTTAAAATGAAAAATGACTTGGGCAATATAAGTATTGATAAAAGTATAAAAATAACGAATACAATTGCTCCGATTAGCGCTGAATATGGTGGATTTAATGGAGGAACAGTTGGTAGGGCTAAGGCATCTCTAACTTTAAAAGAAGGGGCTTTTTCTCTTATAACGACAACAACTCCGACAAAACCATGTTTTTCAATAAGAACAACAGAAAAGGATAAAGGAAAACAAGTATCAAAATATGAAAATGTTACAATAATCCCTGATTTAGATATTGATAAGATGGTAGATTTCATTAATCATTTTGAAATGATGAAAAGTAATTCTACTCAGGAATTAAATATAAGCTTCAATCACAAGGATTCAACTAAGCCTTCCAAACCACTAATTTACAGAGGTAATTTCCCCAATGCTCCGAGAAGTAGTAGTTTAGGGGCTGTTGGCTTGTTAGGAGCTATTGGTTCTTGGGCAAAGAATGCAGAGGATATCGAATGGGCTAAAAGAGTTTTATCGTCTTTAGAGGATGTCTCTATTTATCTAATTGGAACTAAGACTTTCCAAACATTTAAGTTTAATCATTTTATTATTGAGTTAGCCAAGGAAAGTAAATTGAGTTCGATTATAGACTCAGCTTATTATACTGTATTATATAATCAAGGTAAGAGAAATGCAAAGAATAAAATAGAATATGAAAAATTTGATTTATTCCTATCGCGATTCCTACAACTTTTCTCAATTCCAGCTTTTAAAGACTTCTTGTCTTTTAGAGCAGAATATCCCAACCAATTTGAATTATTGTTAAACAAATACTTTATGAATATGGAAAATATAAAACCAGAAGTAGTCAAGTCGGCCCGTGAACTGGGCAAATGGCTTAATTATGCTGCCTATAAGGTAGCAGACAGAAATATTGAAGAAAATGCTCAGGACAGATATAATAAAGTCAGAGAGCTAAAAGCCAAATCATTAATTGAAATAGAAAGTTCGATTTTTTCAGCGAGAGATGGTGGTGCTCTTATCTTTCAGGCAATTACAAGAGCAGGAAGAGCTTCAGGGTTAGATGCACCGGCAGAAGCGGAACTTTTTATGACAGAAGCATCAACTGGAGGTATTTCTTTGGAAAGTGCTAAGCATTTATTGATTGCTTTTTCAAGAGTGAAAAATAAGTATGAAAAGGTTTCAACATCCGAAGATGATGATATTGATAACGATGATGAAAGCGATGAACAAAATGATTCAGAAGATTTATCTGATGCACAAGAATAATTATAAACCCATTCAATAACTTTTAAATTAATAAATAATGGAAATTAAAGGAATATTAATCACAATGTTGGCTCCAATGGAGAACCACATC
Source organism: Chitinophagaceae bacterium (assembly GCA_044463745.1). GTDB lineage: Bacteria > Bacteroidota > Bacteroidia > Chitinophagales > Chitinophagaceae > Ginsengibacter. Next base: position 3,502 of record JBIQMB010000173.1, read on the forward strand.
GCTAATGGCGGTGAAAAATTATTAGGCAACGCATCTTCTATTAAAAGAAGACCCGATGGAAAAGTTTATATTTCAGGGCAAATGCAGAGGCATGTTCTGTTTAGTGCTATTGACCGATTAAATCAAGATGATGCTCAAAAAGGTGCTACTTATGTTTCAAACGGAGACGGTATAGGAAATGCAATTGAAGTAGATTTGCGAGCTGACCTCGGAGGTTTTATGCATCCAAGCAAAGGCGATTATTCAGGTAGGAGAACTGCACCTCTAAGTGTAACTCCAGCTGTTGCACTTGATCCCAGTGAAATCGGAAGAGATTTATTAATTAGACTCAAGACAAATGTAAAAGGTAAGAAAGTTTACCAAAATGGCTATGTAGTTTCGGATGATGGAGAATCTCCCGATCAAGCATTGGCTACTAGAGAATTTAGTCAAGGAGACATGATGCACATGAATTTCTACTTAGATGTCAATGGATTGGGCGTTTCTAAAGTTTTTCATTACAAGAATAATTTCAGCATTGGGTCTGAATACATCCAACATGTTAGTAATGAGGAGAGATTACGCCGAGCAAAATTATATATCGAAGCAACCAAAATGATGAATGATTATGCTAACCAAGCAAGAAACTCAGTTAGTGGCGAACCACAACAAGTTTTGATTGTTTTCGATACCAAAATGAGTAGAAAAGCTTCAAGATATTTTGTAGCAAATGAAACAGAAAAGAAAAATATTTTGGATGAATTAACTTCTCGTGGTGCTCATTATATTATAGGTGATGATACTCAAGGAGGCAAATCTGTTTCGCAAGCATATACTGAAGCATTAAACTTTTTGAATGAAAACACTTTGTATAATCCATGTGAGGAAAGTACTGAGATAAAGACATTTGCAGAAGCATTCCCTGAATAATTTATTATGAATTTATTAGCAAAACCATCTGGAATTACTCTTCAAGAACATGTGAATAATGTTCTTGAAGAGGGTTCTTATATTCAAAAGTCATTTCCAATAACTTTTAAAAAGTATTTTCAATTAATACAAAAGGATTTAGGGAAAAGATTAAATGGTGCTATTAAATTCCATGATGCTGGAAAAGCACATCCAATCTGGCAGAATGCTTGTAGAAAGGATTATGAGTTATATAGGAAATGGAGTGAGTTGAATAAAGATAGTTTTCAGCAGTTTTCAAAAAACAATAAAGATTTAGCCGGCAAAAACCTAAGATTATCAGGAGTTAGGCATGAAATAGCTTCTTTGGATAAACATTTTAAGGATGGTTTTTCACAACCAGTCAAAGTTGCTATTGCGGCTCATCATTCAAAATTAAGCAGAAAGCATGAAAATCGGTGGACTGATTATAGTTCCGGAATTAATTCATCTAAACTATGGTCTGAGTTTGTTGGATTAAATGGTTGTTTTAGAAATTATCATGAGTTTAAAGAAGCTGTTTTAAAGCATTATGAATTTTCGGGTGTACGAGCTTATTTAGAACTTGCAGACCACAGAGCCAGTGCAAGAGAAGATGAAAATATTGTTTTAGACTTTACTCCATTTTCTTATCATTTCCCAAAAGAATGGGAAAAAAGAAACGTCCAAAAATTAGCTGAACAGTTTTCAGATGATGAATTGTTGTTGTTAAGAGCACCAACAGGAGCCGGGAAAACTGATGCTTGTTTACTTTGGGCTTCTAAACAAATTAAAAGCGGGAAGGCAGAGCGATTAATTATAGCTATGCCTACAAGATTCACGTCTAATGCACTTTCTATTAATGTAGCTGAAACCTTATCGGAAACCGGTTTGTACCATTCAAGTGCCTGGTTCACTAAATTTCAAAAAGGTATAAAAAGTGGTGAGATTGACAAAGAATTTGCAAAAAGAGAACAAGAATTAGCCAGACAATTATTAACACCAGTAACTGTTTGTACAATAGATCATTTATTAATGAGTCTTACCCTTAGCCGGGAAGAGCATCATAGTATTGTATTTAATTTAGCAAATAGTTGCGTGGTGATTGATGAAGCAGATTTTTATGATGAATTTACACAAGCGAACATCCTTACATTATTACAGGCCTTAAAGGAATTAAAAGTTCCGGTTATGATTATGAGCGCTTCTCTTCCAGAATCAAGCTTGGAAATGTATAGGAGCATTGGTTATGAAATTAATAGCATAAAAGAAGATGTGTCAGATTTGGAACGTATTAGATGCAATGTTAAGGAAATTCGAAACTATGAAGAGGTACAAGAATTAGAAGATTTACTTGAATTATGTTTAAAAAAAGAATGTGCTATAATTTATGCAAATACAGTAGCGAAGGCTTTCGAATTTTACAAATGGTTTAAAGAGAAAGGCACAAATCCAATATTGTATCACAGCCGATTTACAGAACCCCATAAAAAGGATAAAGAACAAATTCTTTTAAACGCACTTGGAAAAGAAGCTTGGGAAAATGGAACTGCAAAAGGAATTGCTATACTTACTCAAATCGGAGAGATGAGTGTAAATATCAGTGCTGATATTATGATTTCTGACATATGTCCAATGGATAGATTGGTTCAAAGAGCTGGACGACTTTGTCGGTTTGATAAAACCAAAATTGGAGAGCTTTATGTCATTATTCCTCAACAAAACGGAAATCTATATCCGGCTCCTTATGGTAATTATATTCCGAAAAAGGGTTGGGAGATAAATTTTGCATTAACTAAAACATTAAACTTTTTAGAACAGAAAAAATACTCGGCTGGAGATTTTGTCACTCTAATTAATAAAGTCTATCCTGACTTTAAGGAATTAAGTGTAAAAGCAGAAACAAACGCAGCTAAACTAAAAGAAAAATTTATTTCTAATTGGCTTATTTTACCATTAGACCAAAGCAAAGAAGATGATACAGATAATCAAGATTGGCGGTCAAGGGATATAGTAGGTAATGATGCAGTTTTTGTTACTTATCCGGAAGTTGATAATTTTTATTTTTGGCAAGATTATCAAGAATTTAAGATTGAAAATTCAATCGATATATCTTCCTACCTGATTCAAAAAGGCATTAAGGACAATAAAATTACTAAAAAAACTATTATGGTATCAGGGGAAGAAATAAACATTTATATAGCGCTGAATTCTTATGAATTTGGATATGGATTACAACTCACAAATAATTCGACAGACGATCAGTTTTTATAAAATATCACCTTTCATTTTATCAAAATTTGTTATCAACACAATATGGTACAA
>JBIQMB010000174.1:0-6679 GCA_044463745.1 Chitinophagaceae bacterium
TACAGACCATTTTGTCTTACGATAACGCAGAAACCAAAGACCATCTTTACTACAGCCGCGTTCACTTCAGAGGAAATCTCAAAGGCGTAGTTAATGAAATCTCAACAGCCATCAGCAAGGTTGTTTCATCTACTACACTTAACTATAATAAGGATATTGGCGCCAACAGCATCAATTTCTTGTTGGGCTATGAAGCCGAAAAAAACGAATCAAAATTCTCACGCGCTACCGGAACAGATCTGCCTGCGAGCAATCTACACACAGTTGCTACTGCAGGTGAAAAAGATGCCAATGGCTATTCATGGGGAAACTCTATGATCTCCTATCTTTCCAGATTAGAGTATAATTATGATAGAAAATATTATCTGTCGGGTTCGTTCAGGAGAGATGGGAGTTCGAAGTTAGGACCTGCCTCCAGATGGGGTAACTTCTGGTCAGTAGCAGGTGCATGGAGTATCAACAAAGAATCATTTATGAATAATGTTGATGCTATCAGTAATCTCCGGCTCAGGGCATCATACGGTGTAAACGGAACCTTGCCTCCAGATGATTTCGGTTGGCGATCACTTATGGGATATTCGGCCAACTATATGAGCCAGGCCGGCGGAGCCCTTCTGAACATTGCAGACGAAAATCTATCGTGGGAAACCAATTACGCTTCAGATATTGCTTTGGAATTCGGATTGTTTAAAAACAGATTATACGGAACCGTTGAATATTTCAATCGCGACTCAAGAAACCTGCTGCAAAGCGTACCCATTTCAAGAGTGACCGGTTTTACTGAAGCACTGAAAAATATAGGATCTATTAACAACAAAGGAATTGAATTACAAATAGGAGGAATCATTGTTGAAAACCGGGATGTTATCTGGAGCGCTGATTTGAATGGAAGTTTTATAAAATCTAAAGTAACTAAACTGAACGAAGGCAAGGATATAATCTGGTATGATAATGTGGATGAGCGGGCACAGTACATTTATCATGAAGGCGCTTCAACCCTGGCTTTTTACGGTTATGAATATGCAGGTGTGGACAAATCAAACGGCGTGAATGTGTTTTATGTCAACGATCCTGCTGACCCCAAGGCCGGCGACTTTTTACTAAATGGAAGAGGTGCCACCTACAATTACAAGAAAGCTAATTATGTGATTATCGGCGATGCATTTCCAAAGTTTGTTGGTGGGCTGAACACACAGGTTTCTTACAAGAACTTCACACTGGGATTGAACTTCATTTATAAAATAGGCGGATGGATTTATGATGCTGTGGACCAGATGGTAGCCGATGATGGATTGTATTGGGAAAGAATGCGTGCCCAATATGCGGTTGACAATATGTGGACTGAAAAAAATCCGAACGGCACCTTGCCCAAGGTAAGAGGAACGGATGAAGAAGGAGTAACACAATACAGCAGCAGGCACATGTATGATGCTACTTTTTTAAGGCTTAAAAATCTTCGCCTGGGGTATGATTTTCCATCAGCCATGGTTCAAAAAATCGGTTTATCTAACATTCGTTTATACGTCACGGGATCCAACCTGCTTACCCTGAAAAAGTACAAGCTTGCAGACCCGGAAGTAAACCAGTTCTCAACGAAAGGATGGGAGATACCCTATTCCAAAAATTACACCTTCGGTATCGAATTAAGTTTTTAACCCTCCAAACAGTAAGATTATGAAAAATATAAATAAAACAAACACAGGCTTATTACTGATAGCCATGTTGATCTTTTTTGGGATAACATCGTGCAGTAAAAGTTTTCTGGATGTGCAGCCTACGAACTCAGGCGATGCAAATAATGCCGTCAAAACCAAGTTTGATGCGGAGGTGATGATGAATGGCCTGATGCGAAGCATGACAGCCGCTAATTATTACGGTCGAAATTTTATCGTTTATGCAGAAGCCAAGGGAGGTGAAGTAACCACCCGAACCCTCGGCCGCGGATTAAGCAGCTACTATGATTTCAATCATTCAGCGTCAGGAAATTCGGAAGAAGGATTCTGGAACGGTATGTACAACCGCATACTTCAGGTCAACAATCTGATACAAAATATCGAAAAATTGAAGGCTGCGGGCACCACTGAAAACTTCGACAATGTGCTGGGGCAGGCACTTACAGCCAGAGCGCTGATGTACTTTGACCTGGTGCGTTTATATGGCAAACCTTATACCCTTGATAAAGCATCTTACGGTGTACCGCTGATACTCACACCACTCGATGCTTCGGATCAGCCACTACGCGCGAGTGTTGAAGCTGTTTATACCCAGATCGTGAAAGACCTGACAGATGCCGAGCCACTTATTTCAAAAGCAAAGAAGGATGGGTATCTTAATTATTATGCAAATAAGGCCATCCAGGCCAGGGTTTATTTAACCATGGGCAACAACCCGTCAGCATTAAGTGCCGCAGAATCGGTCATAACTTCAGGAGCATACACTTTATATTCAAACAGCCAATGGCTCCCTTCATGGACCACCCAATTCGGCTCAGAATCTATTTTTGAATTAGCCATGGTGCCCAATGAAAATGATCTGGCATCTGCTAGCTTAAGCATTTATTTCAGAAAACAGGATTATAAATCCACATCTGCAAGAGGACAATATTTCGGCAGTGATTACTTTCTGGCCAGGCTCGGCCAGGACCCGACCGACGTGCGCTGGGGTATTATGGGCGACGACAGAGAATTTGTAGATGAGCCCTTGCATATGGGTGCGAGTTATAAGTATAGTGGAAACCTAAACATAGATGGCGATGGAAAGGGAACGGGAACAGCCGTAAATATTAAGGTTATCCGTTTATCCGAAATGTATTTGATAGCTGCTGAAGCCGCATTGAACTCCAATAAACCATTGGCTGTTACTTATCTGAATCAAATCAGAAAAAGAGCTCCGGGATTGGCTCCTGCTACAGAAGCTACCATTACTTTGGATATGATCCTTGATGAAAAAAGCAAGGAACTCTTTACTGAAGGTCAAAGATACTTCGACATGCTTCGCACAGGGAAATCCATCACCTTTAATGATGACTTTGGAGGTGTGCCCATCCCTGCCCGACCCAAGACAATCGATGTCACTTTTGATAAAATTATCCTGCCTATACCACAGGACGAGATCAACGCTAACCCGGGCTTGAAAGCGCAACAAAATAAGGGATACTAAATCTGGTTTTTAAGAGCTCTTTTTAGAGTTTATTCAAAGGCTGAATGAATGTTTTAAACTTCATTCAGCCTTTGGTTTTTAACTCAATTGGGTCATGTACTCTGTTAGCTTTATACTGTATGGAATTGTGTGCTAATCATTATAATATTTTTCGCACGGGAGAAAGCATGGTAACCAATTAAATCCATTGCCGCAGGTTTCAATCATATGTCACCAAGCAAAACTAAAGCACGGAATTTGTGATTTGATGTTAGGGAAGATTCATAAATTAAACGTCCACTTAAAATTTTAAGATAAATGAAAAATATGAGAGCGATTGTTATCACAGAGCCTGGCGGGCCTGAAGTACTTAAATTGGAGGAACGTCCGCTGCCTGATATAAAAGATCATGAAGTACTCATCAGGGTAGTTGCAGCGGGGGTAAACAGGCCGGATGTATTTCAACGAAAAGGAAACTATCCTGCCCCACCGGGTGCGGTACAGGATATTCCCGGACTTGAGGTTTCAGGCATTATTGAACAGGTTGGAAAATCAGTTGAAAATTTTAAAGCAGGCGACAAAGTTTGCGCGCTTGTCACCGGTGGTGGGTATGGAGAATATGTGGCTGCCGATGCTGGAAGTTGCTTGCCAATACCTAAGGGTTTACCGCTCGAAGATGCCGCTGCCTTACCGGAAGTCTTGTTTACGGTTTGGCACAATGTGTTTCAGAGAGGAAGTTTAAAGAAGGGAGAAAACGTATTAATCTATGGTGGATCGGGCGGCATCGGCTCCATGGCTATTCAGTTGGTTAGGCTCTATGGGGCAGTTCCATACACACTCGCCAGCTCAGAAGAGAAAATAAAATATTGCATAGGTTTGGGTGCCGAAAATGTAGTCAATTATAAGCAAGAAAATGTTTTATTACCCCTCGGTTCCGGCTCCATGGATGTGATTCTCGACAGCGTGGGAGGACGGTACTTTGCCATCAATCTTGATCTCCTGCGGCCAGACGGACGACTTGTTTATATTAACACCATGGGCGGAAATACATCAGAAATAGACCTCAGGAAAGTCATGATGAAGCGTCTTCTCATTACCGGCAGCACGCTGCGCGCCCGTAGCACGACATTCAAGAAAGCCCTCGCAGACGATATTCATGAAAAAGCGTATCCTCTAATTGAAAATAAAGGATTTAAAAATATGGTGCGCCACCGTTTCCAGCTTGAGGAAGCTGCTGATGCACACCGCCTGATGGAATCGGGGGATTTTATGGGAAAAATAATATTACAATTATAAAACCCATGTTTCGCTTTTTAAAAATAAATTTCAACACTAAGAACCCAACCGAAATTATGAAACATCTTCTTTATTTATCATCCGGAATCCTGTCAGGATTCTTGTTGCTCTCAACCTCAGGCTGCCGGGATAAGGAATATGCTGAGCCATCGAAAAAATCCGAACTGGCAACCCTGCACATCCAGATACAAAACGGCCAGACCATCGAAAAAAATAATTATGTTCCAGCATCTATTTCTTTTTTTCCAGGCATTGATGACATGGGTGATAGAATAGAAAACTATAGCGGCAACATCAAAGGGAGAGGGAACTCAACCTGGACTATGATTAAAAAGCCTTATAAATTAAAGATGGATCAGAAGACTTCTTTTTTCGGAATGGCGCCAGCAAAAAAATGGGTCTTATTGGCAAACTATGCCGACAAAACACTTATACGCAATTATCTGGCTTACTGGCTGGCTGACCGTATTGGCAGCCCCCATGCTCCTTCCTTTCATTTTCTTGAAGTATATTTAAATGAAGTTTATCAGGGAAATTATATGATGTCGGATCAGATTGAAACAGGTACTTCGCGCGTTAATATTCCTGAATTGAAACCTGAGGATAATGCTCCGCAAATGATTACAGGCGGATACCTGCTGGAAATTGACCAGCGCGTTACTGAAACCGGTGATCCTTATTTTAGAGCTCATCAGTTTCCAGTAGGGATCAAATCGCCGGATGAGCCGTCCGAAGAGCAGTTATCCTATATTTCCGGTTATGTTAATGAAGCGGAGGATGTATTGTATAGTTCAAATTTTACAAACCCGGAAACCGGATTCAGGAAATATTTTGACGACGAAAGTATGATTCAATGGTTTATTGTTTCCGAAATATTTAAAAATGTCGACTCCAGGGATTTCAGCAGTATTTTCTTTTTTAAAGACCGGGGCGGAAAACTTGTAATGGGTCCTGTTTGGGATTTTGACCTGAGTGCTGGCAACGCCACCTATTGCGATGAATGCATGGATCCTGAAGGATGGTATGTATTACATAGTTACTGGTTTGAAAGAATGTGGCAGGATCGGGCGTTTAGGGAAAAAGTAAAACAACGATGGCAGGAATACAAGCCGGAAATTGAAAGTTTATTTCTAAAAATAGAAGACTTATCAAACCAACTGGCTCTTTCTCAAAATGAGAATTTTAAATTATGGCCGGATTTTGATGATCCCGATTGGGCAGTAGTACAGGGGCTGGAATCTTACAATAAACAAATTGATTATCTCAGAGATTTTCTCCGGAAACGTATTGACTGGATGAACAGCCAGCTTAGTGATTGAAAACTACACCAGCTTACAAAATGCAAAATCCCTTTAGCAACTGCCCTGTTTTAATTTCTCCCAACTTTTCTGATCTTTTTATTAGGGAATAAAAAACGGATTACCAACTATACTTCTCACCGGATCAGAATATAACATGGTTAGCACTGATTAATTGCCCGAAATCTGCCTCCGCAAGAATAAAAAAAAGAATGTGGCTAAAGCAATACCCCGGTGTACTTTAGAATCGTCGGTCGAAACGATGGCAATAGATTTAATTGTTGCATAATTTCCCCTGAACCAAAAATGCCACATTAACAAAACACATTTAATAAGGCGTAAAGAATAATTAAATTTCAAGCTTCCAGCTGTTCCCGGCGCCAAACCATCGAATAAACCACGACCCGATGGGTTACCGGTTCAAGTGTTCCAACAAAGTTGGCTCACTTGTATCCTGGCCGATTTGTGATCGGATATTATTGTTTAATAAGAAAACTTCAAATGAATTTTCTAAACTTTTTGGAAAGTCTGACACCTTTTTTACTTCACCGGCCAAGTCTTCGTAACGAAACCTTCCAAAAGAGAGAAGAGGTTTCATTTCTTGGGACCGGTCTGGTTTCTGTGTTCCCTTAATTGCAATCTTTCCCTGAAAATTAAGGTGGCAGCACTTTTGGAAATCTTCTAATCGGGGTAGGCTATTAAATCAGAGATGATTTCCCACAAAAATCTCCGGGCTCTATCGGAGCCAAATCTTTACTTTGATTTGACTAACCTTTCCGCAATAATGCAAGGAGTATCCATCACTCCCACACAAAGGTTCCCGCAGCTCCCGCATCCAAAGAAACTGTGGCTCTGCGTCCTTTGAAAAAAATATTGAACGATTGAATCTGGCTTCCATCATTCACGGCAACCAAGACCTTTCTTCCATCCGGACGAATAAAAGCAGC
>JBIQMB010000175.1:0-6672 GCA_044463745.1 Chitinophagaceae bacterium
AGCTGTAAGTTGGTAAACATGGATTAGTTCGTTGAGTATTTTTTCAGCTCTGACCGGATTTTGATCCCGATACCTCAAATCCACAATAGAGGATAGTTTGCTGGTAGGGTCAGCCTTTAAGCCTGCCAGAAAAGCACCGGCAACTGCCGAGGGCGTTGTTAATGATAAGAAAAATTGAGAGGGCCGATCCTGAGATTCTGCTTCCTCGATTGCTGGCGAAAAATTTTTATTTATTACAAACTTCAGTTCGCCGAAAGGAGTTTCTACAAATTCGTTAAGGGGATATTTGTTTTGGTTATTTAAGGTGACAAGTTCTTCCTTAGGGTTAAAGGATATTTCAATATTTTCAGCGGTCTTTAATGAATCCGGGCTCTCGGCAAAAACTACTATCGGGAATTTAGTGAAAGCAAGCACGGTGTGCACCCGCCCTTTCTGATATATTGGTGCGTATAAACCCAGGTTGCGGACCACACCTTCCATCAATTTCCTCGATTGAATTATTTCAACTTCATTTTCGACAATTTTTTTAGACGAGATTAAATCCAGCGACTCAAGAAGTTTTGATTCCTCCGTTCCTTTCTTTTCATCCTTAATAATAATTTTGGCATTTGCTTCATAAACCGGGGTCGTTTTATAACGGATATAAATAAACGCTACAACAAGACCTAAAATAGCTGATATAAGAAAGAGCGGCCAATAGGGCAAATACCTTGAAACTGATTGTTGCATCAGGTTGTCTTCTTTTCTGGTGTGCCTATTAACTGTATTTTCGCGCAACTTATTCATAAATTTAAATAGAAATCGTATCCGGTTTATTTGTATCTTAGGAGCCTATCTACTACTATTGTTGTTAAGGATAAAATACTAAAAATTATTGGAAGAGTATTCGGGTTTCTTGCCGCTGTTAGTGCCCGATTCTTGTTCGGTTCTACATAAATAATATCATTAGGTTTTAAATAATAATAGGGTGAATTAAAAAAATCGGGCGAGTTTAGATCTATCCTGCGTGTCACTTTATTTCCATTTTCTTCTCTAACCAAAAGTAAGTTTTCTCTTTTTCCGAAAATTGTGAGATCTCCGGCAATACCTAAAGCTTTTAATAATGAAATCTTCTCATTGGGCACAGTAATAACCGTAGGACGCCCCACTTCACCAATTACCGTTACTTCAAAATTTAAAAATCTAACATCAACAACAGGATCCACCAATAATTTTCTTGAAAGAAGCTCGTTGGTTATATTATCCTTAAGCTGTTGTTTTGTTAATCCCCCAGCCTTGATTGATCCCAGCCCGGGCATGTCAATTGTTCCATCGGGGTTAACCAAATATCCACCTGATTCCGTATTGCTGCCCGTAAGTGTCGTCGCTCTTCTTACATACGTATTCTGTAAATTATATTCCTGATCTGCATCCCTGTTGGCGCTGGTGATGGTAATGCTTAAGATGTTATTGGGCTCAATCGGATATAAATCCTCTTTGTCGTGCGAATAGAATGTTGTGTCACCAACATCATGAAAATAAGCGATTTTCTTAGTATTTACGCAGGAACTTGTTGATAGAATCACTCCTCCGAATATCAAAAGAATCCAAAATCTTGTCATGCTATCATTTTAAAAATTCCTTATATTTTTTCTTCTAAAAAACGGCAATTCAAAAGGAATATTGCGACTGCTGAATGAGGGAGGTTTCTGATCGCCAGAACGTCCATCCGACAATGGTCTTTTTGGGGTTTGGATGAGAGGTAAGATTAAAGAAGTAAGCCAAATCTTAACTGTGCAAACTTAGAAACAATACGTTGTAAATCCAAATTTTTTACAAAATAAAGATTGTATTAAAGAAAAGAATAGATAGAGTTTAATTTCATCCTCCATATTCTTTTAGAATGATCTTGGATGCCTCAAATTTGGTATTTTATCTTTCTTTTTTTTCATTCTGACTTGAAAAACCGGTAGGAGAGGTTGAGGTTTTTTGGATTTTTTTCTGAGGTTTAAGAATAAAGGCCGGTTACTTTGGGTCACCGGCCTTAAATATATTTTATTCAGATTTGATAATTTTTTTACTTGTTATTATTACTCCCTCTGCTGAATGAAGTGTTACAATGTACATTCCCGCCGGCTGATTGATAAAATCTATTCGCTCTTTGTGCGATGAACTGCCAGATGACACTATGTCTTTTCTCAGAACAACTTTTCCTCCCAAATCGGAAACCAAAATTGATAGTTTTTGATTCGGGTCAACACCGGAAATATCCAGCATAGTGAAGTCACCAACAGGGTTAGGATAAATATTGATTTCAGATTTTCGCGTATCTAGCCTCGCAGCGGCTACTGTCAAGTACATGGTATCTGTAGCTGTCATATTTTTCTGATCCATAACTGTAAAGGCAAATGAATAATTACCAGATATTAATTCATTAACCATAGTGCGTGAGCTATCAGGAAACTGGAGTGTCGCTATTGATGGCCCGGAAATTTGTCGCCACTGGTATTTAATGATTTTTCCGTTTAAAGAATGGCCACTTCCCGACAAGGTGGCGCTGTTTTGTGGCCACACGATAGATATATCTTCACCGGCGTCTGCAATAGGTTTTATAGGATTTGCCTTGACAGTTATGGTAACCGCAGCAGCTCCTTTAGCTCCTCTGTCATCTGTTACTGTTAATTCAAAAATATAAACCCCTTCTACAAGTTCTGTGACGTCAGTAACGGGAGATTTTGCATTTACAATGCGGAATTGTGATGGTCCTGATTTTTTTGTCCATTGATATGAGACGACTTTGCCATCCTCGTCTGATCCGCTGCCGGATAAGGACACTGTATTATTGGGGAGTGTAATAGTGGCGTTCTTACCCGCATTGGCTACAGGTGGTTTATTCGGCTTCGGCTTAACGGTAATTTTCACCATAGAAAGTCCTGAGGCTCCTTCATTATCGGTTACCTTCAATTCAAATTGGTAGACTCCTTCTGTTAATCCGGTTACATCGGTTATAAGACTGCCCGGGTCCATAATTTTATAAGTCGATGGGCCGGATATTTTAGTCCACTTATAATCCACGAGGGTCCCGTCTTCATCACTTGCCGTTCCTGTTAATTTTACAGAATTGGCTGGCAATGTTATAACCTGATCATTGCCAGCAAAGGCTATAGGTGCCTTATTGGGTTCTTTAATTACAGTTATCTTAACTATCGCAGTCCCGGTAGCTCCATCGTTGTCTTGAATAGCAAGTCTGAATTGATAAACACCGGCCACGAGATTAGTCACTCTGGTTTCCGAGGAGTTAGAATTTTCAATTTTGAAACTGGCCGGTCCGGATATTTTTGACCAATTATACGAGCGGATGGTTCCATCTTCATCTGTGCCGGAGCCAGAAAGGATAACACTGTTTTCCGGAAGGGTAATTGACTGATCTTTTCCGGCATTGGCCTTTGGCGGTTTATTCGGTATTGGATTAACTGTAATTTTTACTATGGCAGAACCTGTTGCTCCCTTATCATCTGTCACTATGAATTCGAATTGATAGACGCCCTGTACAAGTCCTGTTACAAGTGTAGTCGCAGCGTCTGCATTTTTAATAACTCCCGAAGCAGGCCCCGACTTTTTAACCCACTTGTATTTTACGATTGAGCCATCCTCGTCTTTGCCACTTCCGGTTAATTGTACTGAATTAATCGGCAAGGTTAGGGTCTGATCCGGACCGGCATTCGCCGTTGGAGCTTTATTTACCGCAGGGTTTACGGTAACCTTTACTATATCCGTGGATGCCGCTCCCTCATTATCGGTAACTTCAAGTCTGAATTCGTAAATTCCTTCTGTAAGATTGGTGATGTCAGTAGTGGCTGCCTCCGGGGTAACAATCGTAAATTTCGCCGGACCCGATTTTTTGGTCCATCCATAGGAAACAATTTCCCCATCTTCATCGTAACCTTTACCGGTCAACTTAACCGAATTCTTCGGAAGAGTAATTTGAATATCAGCTCCTGCATCGGCAAGCGGTGGCTTATTTGGTGCCCGATTTACGGTTACCATGATAACTGCAATTCCGATTGCACCCTTATCATCCATCACTTCCAACTGAAACCGGTAAGTTCCTTCTTCCAGGCCGGTAACTGTTGTCGTAGCCCTGAGCGAATCCGAAAGAATATATGATTGTGGACCTGAAACCTTTGTCCATTTGTAGCTAACAATCTCGCCATCTTCATCATAACCGCTTCCGCGAAGAATTACAGAATCAAGCGGTAAGGTTATGTTCATATCTTTTTCGACAATCGCTTCCGGCGTTTTATTAGTTTGTGCATTGACGGTGATTTTTACAATATCATAACCGACGGCACCCTGATCATCTGTTGCAGTCAATCTGAATTGATAAATACCTGCTACAAGATTATTTATTTGTGTTGCAGAGTCAGAAGGGCTTTGAATGAAATGACTTGAAGGACCGGATATCTTTGTCCATTGAAATTGAATAATTTCACCATCTTCGTCTAAGCCCGACCCTTTAAGGTAAACTGAATCTAAAGGAAGAGTAATGGTTTGATCCTTGCCTGCATGAACAATGGGGGCTTTGTTTATGGATGGATTTACGGAAATACTGATACGTGCAGATCCCGTTGCTCCCTCATTATCCGTAACCGTCAGTTCAAACTGATAGTTACCAGGAATAAGATTTGAAACTTTTGTATAGGATGAATCAGGGTTTTCAATTATAAAAGTTTTGGGCCCGGAAACATGTGTCCATCTATACGAAGTAATGTTTCCATCCTCATCATATCCGCTGCCATTTAAATAAATGTGCGAATCAGGTAAAGTAATGGATTGATTCTCTCCGGGTATGGCCACAGGAGCTTTATTGGTGGATTGACTGACAGTTACCTTTACACTATCAATGGCGGTATTTCCTTTGCTGTCTGTCACTTCAAACCAGAATTCGTAAACTCCCTCTGATAGCATGGTTATGTCTGTTACAGAAGTATCGGGATCAATAATTTTAAATTCAGGTGGTCCTGATTTTTTCGTCCAGTTGTAAGTAACAATTTCCGCATCCGCACTTTGACCTATGCCTGTCAACCTTACTGAATCTTGAGGTAGGGTAATATATAAATCACTACCCGCATCAGCCACCGGTTTGATTTGAGAATGAGGAAAAACAGTAACATTCAGGATAGCCATTCCTGTTGCTCCTTTGTCGTCTGTAACCTCCAATTGAAAAGCATAAACACCTTCTCTAAGCCCTGTTACAAGGGTAATTGCAGAATCAGGATTGAGCAGTTTGAAATTTTCCGGACCTGAAAATTTTGTCCAGTTAAAAGCCACGACAGAACCATCTTCATCTGTCCCACTTCCAGTTAGCCATGCTGAATCGACCGGTAATGTGATTTGTATGTCGTTTTCAACAATTGCTTTTGGAGATTTATTTACTTCCTCAACAACAATTACTTTAACCGTATCTGATCCGGTTGCTCCCTTATCATCCGTAGCAGTCAACACAAACCGATATGTGCCGGTAGCAAGACCGGATACAGTAGTTGCCGCAGAATTTGGGCTTTCTATTTTAAAAGCAGCGGGACCTGAAATTTTTTTCCAGGTATAAGTGACAATAGTGCCATCTTTATCTGTGGCACTTCCGTTTAGTGAGACTGAACTAGTAGGAAGTTTTACCGTTTGTTCGGGTCCTGCGCTCACTTTGCGTGCTATCTTGAAAGTAGGTAGGACAGTAACTCTAACCACCGCTGAACCTGTCGCTCCTTTATCGTCAGTCACCGTTAGTTCGAACTCGTAAACTCCTTCGACCAAATCGGTTACTTCGGTGGTGTCGGATTTATTGTTAAGGATTCTATAGCTGGAAGGGCCGGATTTTTTTGACCATTTATAAGAAGTAATCTTACCATCAACAATTGAACAACTCCCCGATAGCATGGCTATATTTTGTGGAAGTTCGATTATTTGTTCTTTTCCCGGATCGACTGCTAAATTATTTAATGGTAATAATTCAATCATTTTAAAACTTTCGGTAACAAGCGCAAATTTTTTGTTTCTGGTAAGGTTATTCGCATCACAGATATTGTTACCTGCATCGTAGATCGTTGAAAACTTTAAATAATCAGACTTCATCTCTTTCTCTGAACTAAAAGTTTGCCCTACCTGACCGTCATTCCTATAATACTTCTCAACGCCATCAATTTCAACTTTTAAAAATGCTGTTTGGCCGATATAACCTTTTCCCTCCCTAAATATCAATCGTACTGTTCGGGTTTTATTAAAAAAACTATCGATAGGCATTAAGTCATAAAAAGGGAATCCGGTATATTTTTTTTGCCCGTTTTGTCCATTGCCGTTACCAAAGTTTTCTGAAATTGCTAATTGATCTCCTTTGATTCGTAACGCAAAAGGCGGAGATACCGCGTCTGCACCATGTATCTGCATAATAACCATTGCAGACTTTCCATTAGGCAATTTCGGATCCTGTGGGAAATACCCCTTCCATTCATATATGTAAACCTTGTTCGTATCTATGTAGGGCGTTCGGCCATTTAGCCTTGGCTGCATCTCCGTTCTTGTATAATTTGCGTCATAAGAATGATGCCCATCTATGATTACATTATACATTTTGCCACGAGCGGTATCTATATAGCATCCCATAGAAACGTCTCTGTAAATCCACCAAACCTTTGGTAG
>JBIQMB010000176.1:0-6658 GCA_044463745.1 Chitinophagaceae bacterium
TACTTTTCCAACAAATCTTCGTTTGTATCTGGCGTTGGCCGATAGCATGCATATGAAGCCCACATATTTGTACGGTCATCGATTGTTTTTTGAATATTCTGCAGCGTTTCTAATAACGAAATATCATCTCTATCATTTGAATGATAATTATTACAAGTGAGTATAGTCAATACCAAACCACTCGGTAAAACAAGTTTGCCATTTGCATCTCGCATATTGTCTGTCCACGCCTTTAAATACCGAACAATCCTTTTCAATTGTGGCTTTCCCTTTGCCTCATTATCAAACCATAGTCTGAAAGCGTATGGATCGCTTGCAATCCAGCCCTTCGATTTATGTGCTAGCATAGGAATTTCTGCTGTATCTAAAATAAATTCATCATTACTATTCTCACATTTGTAATAAATTGGTAAATCAATATGGTATCGTTTAGCATATTGAACCCTTATACAGGTATTCTTATCAATTGTGTTTTGCCCCGTTCTGTTTTTAACGGCCTCATAAATCCAATTGTGTGCGGTTTGCGGAGTTGGTCGCGCCTCTTCCTGACCAAAAATGTATACTCCATCATCGACATCATATTCACCACTTATTGGAAGAATAGTAGTGTGCATCATAAACGACCCCTGTCCTTTGAAATGAACTGTATAGTCAGGGCGATTTAGGTTAAAGTATTTTTCTATGTCGCTTCTTACTGAATTTCTTGATGTTCTTAATTCGGATTTTCTTGTTGAATTTAATTTGATTACTTGATTATCAAATTCTAAGAAAGTGTCGTGTAAATTTGCCATAATAACTTATTTTATGTTATATGTTTTTCTGGTAGTATAAAGATTCTTAATTTCCGTTTTCTTTTCAAAAATCAAAGCCTGTTCAGAAGCCTTGACCTTCATCAGAGTGAAAGCCTGCTCATTAGCAACGTCCAATTGTATTATGCTTTCTTGGTCTTTTGCAACTGAAATACTTGGTATGCGAACATATTTTATGCTGACATTAGATATTTCGGAAATCTTGGTTAGAAAATAATCCGAAAAATAACTTTGACCATTCATTGAAGTTTCAAATAATTCATCTCCCCAATCTTTAAAAGATCGCCTTCGTTTAAGTCCTGTCTTCTTTCCTCCTGTCAATGTGAGACTACTTAGAGATAAAATATCTATCGCTTGGTAAGCTTTTCCATCACCAACAAAATTACCAAGTGCTTCAACAAGTCCCACTAATGTTGGATTATTTGCCCAAACTCCTCCATCTATAAATTGTTCCTTATTATAAAATTCAGACTCTGCGAGTGGAAAGTAGGTGGGAGCAGCTGATGTTGCTAAAGCGATATCAACAATCGGAGCATTGTTATCTCTAGACAAATCCCCTTCGACATGATCATATTTAAAAACCTTGGGCTTGGCCTCTGTTACTGAATAACTAGGTATGCAAAGCAAATTATGACAATTTCCGATTATTTTATTTCCGAAAATTTTCTCTAAAGAGTTTTTCAGTCCCTCCTCTGTGTATTTACCCCCAAACGCTATTTGTTTCAAAAAGCCGTAGTCAATGGTCTTGAAAAAGGGAACTTTTATTTTTTTTTGCTTAGGAAAAATAATCGGTCCTTCTTCAATATAAAAATCACAAATATCTGCGGCCGGTATCTTTAACGCAACCGCTAACGCTATTAATCCCCCAGTTGAAGTACCGCAAATCATATCAAAGTGATCGGAAGTAATGGTCCTGAATTTTTCTTCAAATTTCTTCAAAATATAAGCAGAATAAAGTCCTTTAATCCCTCCGCCGTCGATCGATAATATTTTAAATACGCTTTTGCCCATGAACGTTTAGTTTTCTATTTTGCCAACTTCGAGAGAAGCAATGTTTTTAGTTGTGCTAGCTTTTGATTTTCCTTTGAATATGTTATGTTTATTTCATTCACAGGTTTCATTACCCTTTGAAACCTTGTGAGCAAATCGTTCCTTGGATTAATTATTTTGAGCTTTTCAAAATCGGATTTGCTCAACATAGGCATAGTTGATCCGCCTATAGCAATTCCTTTTATTTCCTCCGCGATAGATAACAAATAATAGTATAAAAAGTCAGAGTAGAATGATTCTTTTACTACGATGGAATTCATTTGCTGATTTGTAATTGAGCGTGTGGTAGAAACCGATATTTTGCCCATATCAGAACCAATGCAAGTAACAATAACAGATCCTGGTGGTAATATCTTGTTTTTAAGCTTGAAATATCCAGCTTGCGAAAGATTTCTCGTAGCGCCCAATGCAAACTTGTGGTAGTTATTAAAATCTCCAGGAGTAATAAAAGGCATTTTATCGCCGAAATCTTCGGGACAATCACTTGATGGGGTTTTCCCTGTAACAACATTCCCCATACTTTTTATATCTGTAACCTCCCACCCCTTCGGAATCTCTCCCAACTCGCTCTCCACCATCTCACCACCACTACTTTTATAAGGCTTCCCATTTTCATCCGGAAACTCAAAATCCACAAACCAATGCTTATAAATCGCCTGCGCCGTTTCTTCCAGTTTTTGAATCATTCGGTTGTTGAGTTCAATTCTATCTTCGACAACCTTATATTCTTCTACTATTTCTCTTTGCTTTTCTATGGGTGGAACCGGAATAAGCGTATCACATAGTTCTTCCCAGCCATATCCTCCTCTTATCGCAGCATCACATTTAAATGTTGCGTATCTGTCAAATTCCGGTCTCCTGAACCACATCATTAGATATTCTGGAAGGAGTAAACTTCTATCAATTATTTCAAAAACTGGATACGCTGGAGAAACTAAATTAGGATCGTCATCCAATTTTAAAACAACTGGCAATTTGCTCACCCGTATAGGAGACATAAAATCACATGCAAACTGAAATTTTTTCATTACTCTGTAAACTGACAAATCCGTTCCAACTATATTCGAAGTTGTGGGTCGAAATTCCTTTGCCATGCTCAATCCAAGAAGATTTGTAACTTTTAGGTCCGTGTTTCTAACCTCAACTCTTTGTATATAGTCACCAATTCTTTTATAATTTTCTCGCCGGCGTTTGGTTTTTATTTTTTCCTTCAACACTGTATTTTCTGGCATACTCTCTTTTTAAATAGTTATGGGATATCCAAGTGACTTAAATACTTCCAGTAAATCCTTTCTGGATTGTTCCTCTGCGCTCAACAATTCTGCAAACTCTGATTGCAAAGCGCTCATTTTTTCATCAAAATCGATATTCTCATCTCGGTTTACAAATTCGATGTATTTGCTGGGCACGAGCGAAAAGTCTTTCTTTTTTACTTCTTCAAAGGAGGCAGAGTAACAGTATTCAGGAATGTCGGAATAGGAAGTGGGGTCTCCTCCCTCGTCGCCGGTGCTTAGTTCGGCCGGGTGTTGGGGAGAAGAAGAAGAGATAGAATCATTTATGGATGGAGCGGATGAAATGGAATTCTTAACGAACGGAGCTGGAGCTCCGTCTTCCCGGGGAGGTAAACCAGAACCCTCGCTAAACGGAGGTGAAGCTTCAGGAGATGAATAAATAGCTTTGTTAGACGGAGCTGGAGCTCCGTTTTCCCCAGGGGGTAAACCACAGGTTTCGTTGAACGGAGCTGGAACTCGGTTTTTCCCGGATTGCCACTGATGGTAGGTTGCGGCTACATCACGGATGTTTTGTTTGCTGAACTGCGTGTATTTCTTTTCAAACGGCTCTCCTATCTGCCGCAGATCCATAAACAGAATTTGCTTCTGTCTATCTCTGTAATGCCTTTCGATATCGCCTATGGTTCGGCTGTGGGCTTTTTTATTTTTATTCAGAATCCAAAGGGTCACGCTAATATCTGTGGTGTAAAACATGTTTCGTGGAAGCACAATGATTGCTTCTACCAAATCATTCTCTACCAGTTTCCGTCGGATTTTGTATTCATCGCCTCCACCACTCAAGGCGCCGTTGGCAAGTAAAAAGCCGGCTACTCCGTTATCCGAAAGTTTGGAAACGATGTTCAATATCCAGGCATAATTTGCATTGCTTCGCGGTGGTACGTCATATCCTCGCCAGCGCGGATCATCCACCAATTCATTCTCTCCTCTCCAATCTTTTTGGTTAAAGGGCGGATTAGCCATGATAAAATCGGCCTTCAGGTCTTTGTGCTGATCATCGCCAAAGGTATCCGCAGCCTTTTCGCCAAGGTTTGCGGATATGCCCCGTATCGCCAGATTCATCTTTGCGAGCTTGTAGGTGGTATTTGTGTATTCCTGACCATAGATGGAAACCTCTTTTTTGTTTCCATGGTGCGCTTCAATAAACTTTATCGATTGCACGAACATACCACCTGACCCGCAGGCCGGATCATAAATGATTCCTTTGTACGGTTCAATTAATTCGGCAATTAAGTTTACAATGCTTTTGGGCGTGTAAAACTCTCCCTTACCCTTACCCTCTGCCAAAGCAAATTTGCTCAGAAAGTATTCATATACTTTTCCTACAATGTCTTGCTGCTGATCTTTTATGGTATTGATGCTATCAATTTCGCTGATAAGGGCTGCAAGCTTGGTTACATCCAGGCCGAGGCGGCTGAAGTAATTATCCGGTAATGCTCCACGCAGTGCCTTGTTGTTCTTTTCAATTGTATGCAGCGCGGTATCAATAATTAAAGCGATATCATTTTGTCTTGCTTTTTTTATAATATAGCTCCAGCGGCTTTTCTCTTCCAGAAAAAACACATTGCTCATATTGTAGAAGTCGGGTATTTCGATATACTTTTCTTTGCCTTCTGCTATGAGCTGTTCGCGTCGCTCTTCAAACTTATCACTTGCAAATTTTAAAAAAACCAAACCCAGCACAACATGTTTGTATTCCGCCGGTTCAACGCTTCCACGTAATTTATTCGCAGCCTCCCATAAGGATACTTCAATCGGTTTCTCTTTTACTTCCTTTTTCTTTTTTGCCATTCAGAAATCTCTATTTTATAAAATTGCAATACCTGCAATTATGATTATTATTTTTTGGGGTTTTCAGGGGATACAGTCAGATATGCTCTCAATGAGCCTGCTTCAAAAATACAATATTGGCCGGATTATTCAGCTTCTGAACCGGATTTGATTCAGCCCTGCTAAAATATGCCATGAGTCATTATTATGAATTAATTTTGCGTAGATTAGCCTTTTGATCCAGTAAAAAATTCAGGTCTATTTAAACTTTCAAGCTGTGGACAACCAAGTTGAAAATATATTAAAAGAAGCTTTAAGTCTTTCTTCAAGCCAAAGAATACAGTTGATAGAGCAGTTAAATAATAGCATCGATCTAATTGAACCCGCGACCGATAAACTTTGGCAGGAAGAAGTGGAGTATCGCCATATTGACGCAGCTCAAAATGCGGAAAACATGGTAAATGAAGAGATTGTATTTAGCAAGTACAAGAAAAAGTAACCATTTTGAAGGTGCAGTTTCATAAGGCAGCAGAATTAGAGCTTAATGAAGCGTTCGAATATTACGAACAAATAAGGCCCGAATTGGGTTTCAGATTCATTGCATCTGTTAAAGAATCAATAGAACGTATAAAAAAGTTTCCTGAAGCCTACCTATCTTTTAGCCGGAATACACGCCGCTGTATTGTCAATAAGTTTCCTTATGCAATACTTTCGTTTTGTTGTAAAACCGGAAACGGAATATTGTACATCAGTTTAAGTTCTTCAAACGAGAGCCTCAATGCCATGGCGTTAATAACGTCAATTTCAACCAATGCTAAGCGACGTTCAAAATAATTTCGAACTGGTGGGTGCCAGTTCCAATCCGGAGTTAATTCAGAGAATGGTTTTAAGCGGCTGCCATCCAATGACCAGACGTATTGCGTAAAGATTAGTTCAAAATTTTCCTCCAAAGCGGCGCGTAGTATTTGTTGTCAACCCGAAGGCCTCACTTACTACTCTCTCAATTCGGGGGATGGCATCCCCCGAATTGAACATAAGAGTTCTATAAATGAATTCGGGGTTCGTCGAAACCCGAATTCAAATTCCTCAACCAAATTATCTCGAAACTCATTGATCGCATTTTCATCTTTTAAAATTAAATGAGCTGAGGAGGCTTTAGCGATAATGCCATGTAATCCACTCCCACGCCCACATTTACAAAACATTAACGCGCTTAACTAACAAGATAGTTTTTTAAAACCTTTTTCTCTTTACTTTCACACCTCTTCTCACTCCAACCCTTTATCAATGAAGCATTTGATTACCCTCTTCCTGTCGGTGCATACCTGCGTGTTTTGCCTGGCGCAGGCAGCCACCATCTCCGGCACCGTGATGAACAAGGACGAAAATGTGGCAATCCCAAATGCAGTGGTGGCGCTTATTTCACCCGCTGATTCCATCTTGCAAAAATTCACGCGGACGGATCAATCCGGAAAATTTACTTTAAAAAATGTACCGTATGGTAAATACATTTTTATGACATCGCAGCCTCGCTTTGGGGACTTGCTTGATGAAATAAATGTGCAGGGTGATGCGGCATTGCCTTCCATTTTTCTGATATCCAAAGCCACTTTGCTAAAAGAGGTGGTGATCAACACCGGAACTCCGATAAGGGTAAAAGGCGATACAACAATTTATACAGCTGACAGTTTTGTAGTAAGTGCCAATGCCAATGTGGAGGAACTGTTGAAAAAACTACCA
>JBIQMB010000177.1:0-6658 GCA_044463745.1 Chitinophagaceae bacterium
GAGACGGGAACATATCTTTCAGGAGTGGCGAATGAATTTTCATTTTCTTCCGACTCGGCATAAAGTGAAATCAGATCACCTTTGCCTACGGGTTTATTCAAACCTCCTAACTTAAATTGTACAGGCAGGGTTTCATCTGACGCATTAACCGATTTAATTATCAAATCACCTGACTGTTCGTCCACACCGGCTATAGAAAAGAAATTCTGAGGCTCAGAATAAGTCATCAATAATTCATCGTCCAAATAACACTTCACCTCTTTTAACCCAACTTCCAAACGGATATCATACCAACGGTTTAATTCAATAGGTTTAATTCTTTTGGGGTCGGAAACCGACACTACTTCAAATCCAACTGTAACTTTTTCAAACATGGCGTTACTATTCCACCAACTGCCAATGTGAGCACGTAATTGAGTATTGCTGTCTTTGATGGCAAAGGGAATGATGAATGCGTTCAGCCCGCCCGTTTTGCGTGCTTTCATTGTCAACGTGTAGGTATCAAAAGTTTTACCTTGAAGCCATGCCAGCCTTTGAGGGCCTTCGCCCGATTGAGAGAAGGTTTCACTATCCACCGACCATTTTCCCCGGCTAAACTGCCAATCTTCTTTCTTCGGATATTTGCTATCATACAACACCTTGCCTGCTTTTGTAACTTTAATATCCTTGTACTCTGCCTGTGTATCCCAGGTTGCCAGGCCAATACTTCCGGTAAACAAAGGCTTATTATCCTTTACTTTCTTCATAGCTACATCAGTAGCAACATTATAATCCGGCCGGTTTTCATTAAACATCTTGATAACATAGTAGGATATCCGTGCAAAACTTTCTGCGGCATCAAAATGAATCAGGTTAACGGGCCAGCTCACATCATTTTTATTTACTAATAAAGGAGCGTAGCTGCTCATATGTACCAGGTCGCCGTTCTTTTCCATACTCATTATATAAGCTGCGTCAGATAAGGCAGCCAGCATATTTCCGGCCCTCACTCCTGAGTTAGTCGCATATTCGCCCACATACATATCCCACTGCCCCCTTGGATATTTATCAAAATGATCAAAGTTCATCATGACCCACCAGGCTGGTTTATAAGCATGCTCATCCACATAGTCTATCTTTCTCATCTTTTCAGTCGTGTTCCGATTAACATCTCCGATACCCATACTTGCCATAATGATGATATCCGGGTATTTGGCTTTAATGGCATCGTAAAAAAGATTGTATCGTTCGGCATATCGGGGACCGTGTTGTTCATTGCCCACTTCTACGTATTTTAAAGGAAAAGGCGCAGGATGGCCGTTGGCTGCCCTCATTTTTCCCCATTTGGACGTAACAGGACCTATAGCATATTCTATTGCATCTAAAGCGCTTTGAATATACACTTCCAGACTGTCATCCGGAGCAAATGTCCCACTCCGGTACTCGCAGGATACTCCGGCATTAAAAACGTATAATGCATCTGCATGAACATCTTCGCAAAACTGCAGATACTCATGATATCCAAATCCGTCGCTTGTCCAATAACCCCAGGGGCTGAAGCTACCGGGCCTGTCTTCTACCGGGCCGATGGTTCTTTTCCAATCCGGCGCGCTTTCGATGTTTATCCCTTCCACAAAACACCCGCCCGGCCATCTGATGAAGGCTGGTTTCATGCCTTCAATGAATTCAGCAATATCTTTTCTTAATCCATTTCTTCTCTTTTTAAAAGTATTGGCCGGAAAGAGTGAAACGAAATCTACCCAGAGCGTACCTGTACCGTTAAATGACATTACCAATTTGGCATTAGGTAACGTTTTAACAGGAACAAGAACGGCTTCATATTTGTTCCAGCCTTCACGCACGAATGATTCGAAACGATGTGAAACCAAAACTTCTGAATTGTCGCCTTCAAGAGATACATCCACAACACCTTTAAATGCAGAAGTACACAGATAAAACTTCAGATAATATTTTTCTCCGACCACTGCATTGATTCCCCAGAATCCTTTGTTAACCAATTCCACTTTCCCTTCTGCGGCAATTTTGTTTATATTGATCTGCATAGATTGAGGAGTAGCAGCATTCAATGGGTTCGTGGTGGTAATAAAACCCGTTGCATCAGCATCCTTTATATTTAAATCCCATCCAGGGTAAGATCCTGTCTTGTGTGGCCAGGGCAACTTCCAATCGCTGACGCCATTATCCCGCATCATAAAATGTGGGGTACGGTTGGGAACAATGAAACCATCTTCAAAGACGGTACCCTGAGGCAAACGGCTTTCTTCAAAACCCCTGTTCTGAATCAGTTCAGCATAAAGCCCTCCCTCGCCCGCATGATTGATTTCTTCAAAGAAAATTCCGTGCAGCGATGATTTCACTTCTGCCTGTTTATCCAGTAAATCAACTTTTACAGTAGCCTGATTTTGGGCTTTCACTCCCCATACTGCAAAAAAGAACATAAATATTAGCCCATATCTCATACATTTCATATCTTTCAATTCAACAAAAATATTCTTAATAAACTACCCATTCATGAATTCCGGTAGCATAATTTTCAGGCAATTGTACTTCTAATTTTAATGCAGTTGTAACCACCGGTTCAAACTCTATCTTATTATATTTATCCTTCTCAATTTTATAGTCGGATGTGTTTCGTACAGGATACCAGTTGCCATCTTTTTCATATAATACTTTCCATTTAGCCGGGATCCGGCAACCACCCCACGGGCCATCATCAAACCAATAAACCTCGGAGGATTTTACTTCATGTGGTTTGTCAAATGTATAAATCACCCACTCTGTTGTATTCTTTTTAGGCCACCAGTGAAAAAAGAGATTGCTTTGATCACTGGATGATTTCGGGGTATATTGGTCATTGAGCGCGACAAGGCTCAGCGCCTCAATAGATGCCGTAACTTTACTGGTGTTGGCAATGGTAGGCGCCGGTGATGGAAAAGCAGCCTGCTGCTCATAAGGAATCCACACTTCCATTTCGCCAGTACCCCGGTTATTCCAAGCATAATAGGGTATAGCTGTAACGCTACGCTCTTCGGTAGCTATTTCATCCGAATTAACTTTTCTACGGCTCGATTTTCCGGCCACGGTGATAATATTAATTCCTTCCAGCATTTCGGGTTTAAAATTTATTTGGCCCACCGCCGATTTGTCAACCAAAATATTCTTAACCGTATTCTCGTAATTGTCCACACCTTCAAGACAGTAAACGATAGGCCCATATTGAAAGGCAAAGCGGCCCTGATCAGCCTTCACATTGGCATTCGAAAATATCTTCTGTATTTCCATCGGGAAATTCAGTTCAACTTTATCCGCCTTTTTCCAGGTACGGGTTATCGTTGCGTACCCCTTTTCTATTACATAATCTATTTTTTTACCGTTAACCTTAATATCTATTTTTTTGCTTTTTACATCACTTTGATATAAATCGCCCGGAACAGGTTGCCCCTGCGACCATCCGGGAATTCGGATTCGTAATGTAAAGGCGACGGTTTTAGCAGGATTCACTTCCAAATTCATATCACCTTTCCACGGATACCCTGTCTTCTGCTTAATGTTTACTTTTCCCGATTTCAAAGAAATATCTGCATCACCGGTCATAAACAGATTCACATAAAGGTTATCATCTTTTTGTGCATAAACATATCCTGGAACCGAAGGAAGAAACCGTGTCATATTGCTTATACAGCAGGCACAGGAAAACCACTCACTTCTTTTGTGTTGTCCCATTGAAGCCAACGGATTGGGATAGAAAAAATGAGTTCCATCTAATGAAATACCTGACAGCAGGCCATTATATAATGTCCTTTCAAGCACATCAATATATTTGGAATCACCATGCAATAAAAACATCCGGTTATTCCAATATACGTTGGCAATGGCAGCACAGGTTTCAGCATAGGCGCTCATATTGGGCAAGTCATACGCCTCACCGAAAGCCTCGCCATTATTGGTGGCACCAATGCCACCGGTGATGTATAACTTTTTCTGAGTAACATCTCTCCATATTGCGTCAATCGCTTTTAAATATTCTCGATCACCGGTAATTGCTGCTACATCGGCCATCCCACTGTACATGTATGCTGCCCGTACCGCATGACCTACTGCTTCTGTTTGATCGACAACCCGTTGGTGAGCCTGATTATACTTCTCTCCATTCGGCCCTCGTACATCCAGAAAAAACCTGGCGAGGTCAAGATATTTTTTTTCACCTGTAATCCGGTAAAGTTTCACCAATCCAATTTCAACGATTTGATGCCCGGGATAAATTTTCAAACCATCCCAGCCAAAAGTCTTGCAGAGGAGATCCGCATTTTGCAAAGCTATCTCTAATAAACTTCTTTTCCCCGTGGCATTGTAATGAGCATAAGCGGCCTCGTAAAGATGTCCCGCATTGTATAGCTCATGACTCAGGTCTTCATCTTTCAGCCATCTTTTTTCACTAAGCCATGGGTGAAGCTGATTGGGTTGAATGGTGCGAAAAGTAAACAGATAACCATCACTTTCCTGTGCAGCACCTATGATGGAAATCACCGAATCAATGTATTTTTCCAATCGTGGATTTTTCTCCTGCTGCAAAGAATAAGAAGCCCCCTCAATCCACTTATAAACATCTGTATCATCAAAGGGAAATTCTGAACAAACCTGATTGGGTCTTACTCCTGCAGCAGCCAGGAAGTTATCAATTCTTCCTTCTGACTTCAACCTTGCCTCTATGTAAGGAATAGTTTTTTCAGCATTAATAACCATACGTGGTTTCCAAAATTCATCGCTTACATGCACTTGTGTAAATACAACGGGTTGAATGGGATAATCTTTCAGTTGGCCTTTGACTGCAAAAGACAAAAACAAGGCAACTGTAAGGAATGAATATTTCATAAAATTTTATTTTATAGTACGAATGGATACTTA
The DNA here is from genome assembly GCA_044463745.1 of Chitinophagaceae bacterium. Lineage (GTDB taxonomy): Bacteria > Bacteroidota > Bacteroidia > Chitinophagales > Chitinophagaceae > Ginsengibacter. The sequence continues at coordinate 4,906 of JBIQMB010000177.1, forward strand.
TTTCTTTTTAAAATCATAAAATTTCCAATTGGTTTTATAATCGGAAGGAATGGACTTTTCTTCTAAAATATTTCTAAGCATTTCAATAGGCATACTGTTTTGCTGCAGGAAATTATCATGAAACTGTTTGATGGTCATTTTACCACTCTTTACAATCTCATTTTTCATGGACATGATTTGCAAACCACCAATCAGGTAGGCCACCTGGTATAATGGTGAATATCCACCTACAAAAGACCGCCTGACTTCTCCCTCAGCATTGGCTCTTTCGTGTCCCACCCGGTCAACCAAAAAGTCAATACACTGCTGCGGAGTCCATTTTCCTAAATGGTAATTTAATGAAAATATGATTCTGGCACATCGATGCATTCGCCAGAAAAGCATACCGATTTTATCTTCGGGTCCTCGCGGAAATCCTTCATCCCACAAAAGCATTTCCCAGTAAAGCGCCCAACCTTCGGTCCAAAATGGAGTTTCGAATCGACGGTAGGTGTGTACACGATCATTCATAAACTGCTGTAGATAATGACCTGGTATTAATTCATGATGGACAGTGGCTCTAGAAAAATGGGGGTTATTGCCCCGCATACTCATCATTCGCGAATCTAAATCCATTGTATTTGTAGGGTATGATACCGCGAACTCCTCCCCTCCATAAAAAAAAGGGTTTACCAGCTGTTGTTTGGGTGTCATCATCACTATGCGCCAGGTTTCTTCAGCAAGTGGCGGTATCGTGATCAGGTTCCTCTTTTTTATAAAATCGAGCGATTGATGATATAAGTCCATCATTGCCATGGGCTGCTTACCTTCAGGCACGTAACTATTTTTTACCTTTTCTTGAGCACTCTTCCAATCCTCTCCAAAACCCAATTCTCTGGAGGCTTTAATTATTTCCTGATCACACCAGGCAAATTCTTGGTTAGCAATATTTATCAATTCTTCCGGAGTATAAAAAATCATTTCATACTGCAGTTGTCTTAAAATTTCCTGTCTTCCGATTGGGAAGCCAACTATACCGCTCTCATCTTTATTCTTCGCATTTTTTTCTGCCACTTCCGCAAATTTGGTATTGTATGCCCGAAGAGCATCCATTAATTCCTTGTAAGGACCCGGAACCCACCATGTAAAATCTGGATCATATCCGTTATAAAAGCGATAAACATTTTCCAATGCTTTGAGCATACCTTTTATAATTTGCGAAGCTGCTCTATTGTCCTGAATATCAATTTTGCCATTTTTTTCCAATGCCAACATCAGTGAATCAATCTTTTTTACAATAGAACCCATATCATGAGCAACGCTTTTCGAATCCACAGCACCGCCCCTTCTTCTCACCTTCTCCAACGAATAAATGATTTCTGCAAAGGGGAGCCATTCTTTCAACTTTGAAAAATCCTGAGCCTCCTGATCGTAATTATAAACTGTATTGTCCAGGTTTTTTTTAAAGAGTACATAATCAGCTTTACACTCAAGTGGAAGTTGATTAAAATTTATTTGAGAAAGCCTTTTCAGATAATCGAGTGACAATTTTTTGTATCGTTCACGCTTTTCAGGCGACCCATCCACAATATAGACCCGGTTTAAAGCCTTCACATCTGCTTGATATTCCTGAATAATGGAAGGCATTACATCACATGGAACAAAGGACGATTTATTCTGTGCGTGTAGAGGTGCACCAAAACAAAGTAATATCGGAAAAATAAAAAACTTACTCATTTAATTTCAATCCAACCATATCATGACGTAAACGATC
>JBIQMB010000178.1:0-6631 GCA_044463745.1 Chitinophagaceae bacterium
GGGCCACTTGAATCCATTAAATCAACCGGTTTGCAACCGGACTTATTTCAAATTGTATTTTTCTTTCAGCACGGCACAGGTTCTTCGAATGGTTTCCTCAATAGGAGTAAAAGATAACCCCGGAAGCGCTTTTAAAATTTTTGAATTATCATAACGCACCTTCGACTGAGCAGATTCTGCCGTTTCCCGTGTTAGCAAAGGGCGACGTCCTGTAATCCATCCTTTTACCGCTTCCAGTCTCCATACCAAAGCAGCCAGAAAGGGATTCACTTTTTTATGAGGTGGTTTTTTGTCAAAACAAATTGCAATGCGACTGAACACTTCCCTGAAACTGAGGTTCTCTCCATTGAGCAAAAACCGCTGAGCGGTTATATTGCTCTTCATTAATAAGATCATTGCAAGGGCCACGTCTTTTACATCTACAAAGCCGCCCGATCCTTCTGAATACCATGGAAATTCTTCATAAGCCGATTTGAAAATAGCCGAAGAGCCCGAGCTCCAGTCATCGCCTCCCAATATCAGCGAAGGATTGACTATCACCGCGTCCAGCCCTTCGCCAATCCCGCGCCAGACCTCCATCTCAGCATAAAATTTTGATTTGCTGTAATTGCTTCTGTTCGTTTCTTCCGTCCACTGCATGGTTTCATTTACCGGTTCATTTTGAGTGCTCCTGCCTATCGCTGCCACCGAACTCACATGAAGCAACTTTTTCACCGTGCTATCAAGGCAGGCATTCACCACATTGGCCGTGCCTTCTATATTCATCTTCATCAGTTTAAACCGATCGGCCGGATCATAAGAAACAAGGGCCGCACAATGAAAAACATAGTGTATGTCGCGCAGTGCTTCTTCCAGAAATACTACATCCAATAGATCGCCCTGAATGGTTTCAAGATTGGGATGGCTGATGTCAATTTCCTTTTGGTGATACATCGCCCTCACCTGATGCCCCAGATCGAGCAATTGCAAAATCAGTTCTTTGCCTACCAGCCCGGCACCCCCGGTAACGAATATTTTATCTGATACTGTATTCAAATCGCAGCAAAGTTAGTATGGATAAAAGCCCTTTCCTGTTTTTTTTCCTAATTCGCCATTTGCAACTTTCTGAGCCTGGATGGCAGATGGTTCCAGACGTTTGGACCTGCCCAGAGATTCATATACACTTTGGCTTGTGGCCAGGTTAATGTCGATACCTATAAGGTCCATGAGTCGGAAAGGTCCCATTTTAAATCCGGTAGCTTCAAGAATGTCATCAATTTCAGCAATATCGGCGACTTCATTTTCGAGCAGCCGAAGCGATTCAAGGTAGTATGGCCGCGCAACCCTGTTAACAATAAATCCGGGAGAGTCATTGCAGACGATAGGATGTTTTTGAAGTTGATGGCAAACAGATACCAGTGTACGAATGATTTCGTCGCGCGTGTCGCTGCCCCTCACTATCTCTACCAATGGCATGATGTAAGGGGGGTTGAAAAAATGCATACCCGCTACTCGTTGGGGATAGGGCACTTCTTTTTGCAATGCAGAAATAGAAAGAGATGAGGTGTTGCTCACAAAAATGACCTCCTCATTGTTTATCGTGGCCAGTTTTTTAAAAAGTTCGATTTTGGCCTCCATCACTTCAGCGATGGCTTCAACTACGATAAATGCCGTACATTTTTCAATTTCATTTGTAAATGTAATTCTTGAAAAAATATCTGTTTTCTCCTTGGCTGCTATTTTCTTTTTGGTTGTAAGATAAACCAGATTCTTCTGTATCGAATCCGCTGCTTTTTTCAATGCCTCATTTTGCAGATCGAACAAAATCACTTCATACCCGTGTTGCGCAAAAACCTGTGCAATGCCGCTGCCCATCGTACCTGCTCCGCAAACTGCAATCGGGATATTCATATTTTCAGTTCTATAGTGTAGCTGTAAATTGTCTTAAAAACCGAATATCGTTTTCGCTAAACAACCGTAAATCGTTGATCTGATACTTGAGCATGGTGATTCTTTCTATCCCCATTCCAAAAGCGAAACCTGTATATTTTTCCGGGTCAATGCCGCAGTTACTAAGCACATTCGGATGAACCATACCGCAGCCCAGTATTTCAACCCAACCGGTATGTTTACACACATTACATCCCTTACCACCGCAAATCAGGCAGGTAATGTCCATTTCGGCACTCGGCTCTGTAAATGGGAAGTACGACGGTCGGAAGCGGATTTTAATATCCTCGCCAAACATTTCCTTCACAAAGAAGTAAAGCGTTTGTTTGAGGTCGGCAAAACTCACGTCTTCTTCGATATAAAGCCCTTCTACCTGATGGAAGAAACAGTGAGCGCGGGCGCTGATGGTTTCATTTCTGTACACCCGGCCGGGGCACACAATGCGGATAGGGAGTTTGCCTTTTTCCATTTCCCTTACCTGTACGCTGCTGGTATGTGTGCGGAGCATCCAGGCGGGATTTTGACTTACGTAAAATGTGTCCTGCATGTCGCGGGCCGGATGATTTTCGGGCAGGTTAAGTGCGGTAAAGTTATGCCAGTCGTCTTCTATTTCAGGCCCTTCGGCCACAGTAAATCCAATGCGCTGAAATATAGAAATCATTTTATTTCTTACCAGGGTGATTGGGTGGTGGCTGCCAACAGGCAGGGGACGCCCGGGAAGGGAAAGATCATGCGATGCATCGAAGCTTTCGGATTTGGCCGGCGCAGCATTTTTTATTTCATTGTATCGCTCTTCTGCGTATTGCTTCAGTGCGTTTAATGCCTGTCCTGCTTCTTTTCTCTTTTCTGCGGCTACGTCTTTTATCGCAGCCATCAGGGATTTGACCTTGCCGGATGATCCGATAAATCGTATGCGGAATCCTTCGGCGGGGTCTTTATCTTCAGAATGAAAGCTGTCAATTTCTGACCTTAATATTGATATCTTTTCTAATAATTCTTCCATAGACCTGCGAAGATACATTACTATCGATTTATTTTTTATAATCTTGTAATACTTTGCCACGAAGACCCGAAGACACGAAGAATCACAAAGAAACCCCTGCGAAACCTCCGCGTTCTCTCTTCTCTGCGTTTAATTGTATTTTAAAAATTTTTGCCACGAAGACCCGAAGACACGAAGAATCACAAAGAAATCCCTGCGAAAACTCTGCGTTCTTCCTTCTCTGCGTTGGAAGCGAAAGGAATTGTCTGCCACTAAGACCCGAAGACACGAAGAATCACAAAGAAAACCCTGCGAACCTCCGCGTTCTTCCTTCTCTGCGTTGGAAGCGAAAGGAATTTTCTGCCACGAAAACCCGAAGGCGCGAAGAATCACAAAGAAACCCCTGCGAGACCGTCGCGTTCTTCCTTCTCTGCGTTGGAAGCGAAAGGGATTGTCTGCCACTAAGACCCGAAGACACGAAGATTCACAAAGAAACCCCTGCGAGACCGTCGCGTTCTTCCTTCTCTGCGTTGGAAGCGAAAGGGATTGTCTGCCACGAAGACCCGAAGACACGAAAAATCACAATGAAAAACCCTGCGAAACCTCCGCGTTCTCTCTTCTCTGCGTTTCTCCCCCATCGAAGAGACCAAATGAAATTTTGTCTGCAAATTTTGAATAGTACATTTGTCCAAAATCGAAAAAAGCATGTACGATCTGGAGCAATTTTTAGAACCTGTTGATATTAACCTCATCCGGGGCGATGAATCATTTTATGACAGACAGTTTGGTCGTACAGTAGATATTTATGTTGAAAGTTTCCCTGATATTGAAAATGCCGACATCATCATTGTGGGCATAAACGAGTATAGGGGTGCCGGTTTTTTTTCCGATATCCATCCCGCAGATGCGGTCAGAACTAAATTGTACAAATTATTTTATTGGCATACAGAAGTAAAGATTGCAGACATCGGCAATGTAAAAACCGGTGCTTCATTAAACGACAGCTATTCATGCCTGAAAACAATTTTGAAAGACATGGCCGATGCAGGTAAGAGTGTGGTGATTATCGGTGGTTCGCACGATCTGACCCTTGGACAGTACAAGGTGTATAGCGATTATGATCATTACGCTGATGCTGCCATCATCGATGCATTTATCGACCTGCAGGGTGAATCATTAAACCGAAATGAAAACTTTTTGATGGAGATGCTCACCGGTGAACCCAGCTATGTCCGCAATTACAACCACATTGGTTTTCAGAGCTATTTTGTACATCCCTACATGCTTGAAACGATGGATAAGTTAAGGTTCGATTGTTTCAGGGTAGGGTACTGCCGCGATCAGATGGACGAAATGGAACCGGTGATGCGTGATGCGGGATTTATCAGTTTTGATATCAGCGCTATCCGTCACGGCGATGCGCCCGCCGGTGGTATCAGTCCCAATGGTTTTACTGGTGAGGAGGCATGCATGTTGGCAAACTTTGCAGGGCAGAGCGAAAAGGCAAGCACATTTGGTATCTACGGATTTCTTCCCGAAAAAGATATTCATGGTACCACAGCCCTGCAGATAGCGCAAATGATTTGGTATTATATTGATGGCCGGAATAGAAGAAGAAATGAATCGCCACTTGAGCAGTCACAAAATTTTAATGAGTACCACACATCCATGTCGGGGCAGGAGCCCACTGTTTTTTTGCAGAGCAAAAGAACAGGAAGGTGGTGGATGCAACTGAGTGAAAACAAATATATCTCCTGTAGTCATCGCGATTATCTTTCGGCAAGTAATAATGAGATTTCTGAAAGATGGCTTCGTGCACAGGAAAGAGAATTCTGATAGGTTATTGCTTCCTCTCTTCTACCATTTTTCTTTTTTATAGATACGGGGCAACTGCCAGTCGTATCGCATGGCCAAGATCCGAATCAGAAAAGTTGTGGTAATAGATATGGCGTCATTAATGTCTTCGTTCACGTTTAATATCCGCAGTAAAAAATAAACCGTTCCGCCTGCTATACAGGCTGAAGCGTATATTTCTTTTCTAAAAATAACGGGGATGTTATTGAGCAACATATCGCGTATCACACCGCCAAAACAACCGGTAATGGTTCCCAATGCTACGCAAATAAATGGATGCAAGTTGAATGCGAGCCCTTTCTGAATGCCGAAAATGGTGAACATTCCAAGGCCAATGGAGTCGAATACCAGCAAGGTTTTTTCGAAGTTTTTGATGTAGCTTCTGAAAGCGATCACAATAGCTGTAGTAGCCAGAATAATGATTGTGTAATTGATATTCCGGATCCATGAAACCGGTAGATCGCCAATCATCAGGTCACGCAGCGTACCGCCACCAATAGCCGTAACAAAAGCGATGATTACCACGCCGAAAATGTCAAGTTTTTTTTCCATGGCCGCGTAAACGCCTGAAATGGCAAAGGCGATGGTGCCCAAAATATCTATCAGCCGGAAATACTCGAATTGCATGCCTGCGAAGGTATATCAATTGGCGAATGTATTTTACAAAGAGCCATAGCCAGGATAAATACTATGTAAGAGTTTATGAATCCGGATTCAGCATGTGGAATTGGAGTATTTGTAATCAATTTTAAAAGAGATTGCGCTGAGGGAAAAAGCAACTGATATTTGGAAGGCAATCTGTTTGATTTCTTTTGGATAATATATGTATAAAATACAGACAATTCATATCTTTATTAAATCTTTTTTGGATAATATACAGATACGATATGGATAAATTCACTCAGAAACTTGATTTTGATTTCACTACAAACCAAAGGATAATACAGCTTATTGGCTACATTGACACCTTCAAGGGCAAATGGAATATTGTAGAAGTCAAAGAAAATCGCTACCTGAAAGAATTGCAAAAAATTGCTACTATTGAAAGTATCGGTTCTTCTACAAGAATTGAAGGGGCGACACTTACTGACAAAGAGGTACAAGAATTGCTGAGCGATCTTAAAATAACCAAACTAAAAAGCCGTGATGAGCAGGAAGTAATGGGGTACTATGAAGTCTTTGAGCTCATTTACGACAACTATTCTGATATACGCCTATCCGAAAGTTATATCAGGCAGTTACACCAAATGCTGCTCAAATATAGCAACAAAGACGAACGACACAGAGGTACTTATAAGTCTCTTTCAAACAAAGTGGTAGCAACTTACCCGACAGGCGAACAACGGACTATTTTTGCAACTACCGAACCAGCATTGGTAGCAGGAGAAATGCAAGAATTAATCGAATGGACAAATGAACAATCAGAGAAAAAAAGCATTCATCCATTAATTGTAATCGGACATTTCATTTATGATTTTTTGAGCATTCATCCATTTCAGGACGGAAACGGCAGACTCTCCCGATTGCTTACCACACTTTGCCTGTTGCAAAATGATTATACTTTTATTCAGTACATTTCTTTTGAAAACCATATTGAACACCACAAAAAGAGCTATTATGAAGTTTTGATGAGTGGGCAAAAAAATCGTGGAACGGCCAATGAACGAATAGATTTATGGTTAATTTTCTTTTTAGAAAGTTTAAAAACTTTGACTGAAAAATTGGAGCAAAAATATGACGTATTCAAATCCAAAGGTGGCTATTTGAACGACAGACAAAAGCTTTTAAAAGATTTTATCAAGGGTAATCAACCCATTAAAGTCAGCGATTTAGCAAAACAATTTCCTGAAATTGGGTTAAGCACTT
>JBIQMB010000179.1:0-6613 GCA_044463745.1 Chitinophagaceae bacterium
GTACCGCCTCAATGGAATACATCATAGGAATTTTATCTCCCAGATGCTCAATCCGGTATTTTCCAGGCTCGAATTCTATAGTCTTATTGAAACAGTTGTAAGGCGAATAATCAAACTCTTCAAACGATTTAATTTCCAGTCCATTCCTGATGAGACTGTTCACTACCTCACTCAAACTGTGATTCCAGGTAATAGATTCCACCTCTATATCTGCCGACCTGTCCGCATAGGTTCCGCTGGTGGTTTCAATGATTTTACCTGAATTAAAATATCTGTATCCAATATTTTCAAAATCGTCATCAAACATCCAGACAACAGGATGAAATTCTACGATCACAAATTTTCCGTCCGGCTTTAAGTATCCGGAAATAATTTTTGCCCACCGATCTAAATCCGGCAGCCATCCTATCGTTCCGTAACTCGTAAAAACGACATCAAACTTTTCATTTAAATGATTCGGCAGATCGTAAAGATCACAGCAAATAAATTTGGCGCCTGAATTCATTTTTTTTGCAATTACCCGTGCACTTTCGATTGCTTTATCCGATAAATCAACCCCCGTGGCATCTGCACCCAATCGGCTCAGCGAAATGGTGTCCTGACCAAAATGACATTGCAAATGAAGAATGGATTTTCCACTTACATCGCCCAGCAGATTCACTTCAATGTCATTAAGCGAACTCCTTCCTTTTAGAAAACTCTCGAGATCATAAAATGTCGATTTAAGATGTACTTCGGTTCTGCTATTCCATGATCGCCGATTGATTTCGATGTAGTTATTTTCTGAGAGCATTTTTAAAGCTTTTATGTTTTTTATGAAGCAATTTAATCCAGTTGTACATTTTTACCGGGAAAGAATTTTCCAATTCAAGCCTCCTTAACCCAATCAATTATACCAGTATATATACCCAGCGTCCGGAATGTTGATGACACAGGGACGTTTTTATATTTGCTTTGAAAAGTTGAAGCGAATGCCTATGCCATGTTTTATAAACCGATATTTCATCTCCCTTCATTTCAGGCAGCGTTTCTTTTACTTTTTTTAGATTTGTTTCTTTTATCCATTGTATTGTATGAAAGAAACAAAGGAATTAAAGCAGCCGGGCAAATCCGGTGACTGGAAAAAAGATTTGTATATCATCATCTTCCGGGCCAACACCATTAAGGGAAGAAGGTTTGATGTTTGGTTGCTGGTGGCCATTACCCTGAGTGTCATTGTTGTATTGCTTGACTCGGTTCCGCAGATCAATGAATCGTTCGGAACGCTTCTCCCGATATTGGAATGGACATTTACCATCCTCTTTACGATTGAATACATAATCAGGATAATCGTTTCTCCACGAAAGTGGAAATACATTTTTAGTGCGCTGGGCATCATAGATTTGCTGTCTATCCTACCGGCATATATGAGCATCTTCAATGCCAGTTTCAGGTTTCTTTTGGTACTGCGCTCCCTTCGATTGCTTCGCATTTTTAAAATACTTCATCTGGGTTCCTTCATGAAGGCCGGACGCTACATAACCGAGGCCTTGCTCCACAGCTATCGGAAGATACTGTTGTTTATGATGTTCATTATTTTACTGGTAATCATCATCGGTTCTTTTATGTATGTGATAGAGGTGGATACTCCCGGGTTCGAAAGTATCCCCAACGCCATCTACTGGGCAGCAGTTACCATCACCACGGTCGGATATGGAGACGTATCGCCCATCACACCTATCGGAAAATTTTTGAGTGTCATCGTCATGCTGTGTGGTTACAGCATCATTGCGGTTCCGACGGGTATAGTAACGGCCGAAATGGCCAGAGGAAATCGGGAGATGGAGCACGAACAGAATTGCCCGCGCTGCGGACACAGCATTCACCTGGCCAATGCTAATTACTGCAATAAATGCGGTATGCAGCTTCGGGAACCGGCGGAAAATTAATTTAAGCAGACCCGCGTTTTGGTAAAATTTCAACAACAGCTTTCTGATTTTCAAAAAAAAATTTACTGAGAAAAAATTAGGGCATTTTAATTACATCGTCTGCTATCACTACCCATTCTCCTTTCTGTTTTGCGGATATCTCTACGCTGCTGAAGTCCATTTTAAGATCCTCAAATTCGGTTGGTAGCCATACATTTTTTTTCCTGTTCAGAACTTTATACTTTCCATCCTTTTTGGCATACAGATAATATAAGCCGGGGTAAATTTCATGATATTCTGCCGCCAAAACAATTTCATACCCATCATTTACCAAGCCATATTTTCCATTACTCCTCACCCTGCTGTACCCCTGAAAAAAAGGACCGATATAGTCGTATTCAGCTTCAAGTAGTACCTTGCCCGTGTTATCAAAAATTCCATAATTGCCATCGAGCTTTACCCATATTCTATTATTTTCCCACATGCCTAAGGAGTCATACCTAATCGGAATGAATTCGTTTCCTTTCCGGTCTAACATTCCCCATTTCTTATTCAGCCTTACGCGCGAAAGACCCATCTGGTTGAAGTCGGTGATATAATCATATTTGGCGGGTATAATTTCCAACCCATCTGCGGTAATAAAACCAACTTTGGTACCGGCTTTTACCGGTGCATAATCGAGACTATCGAAGGCATATACCTGATCCCATTTAGCTGGGATAACTTCCTTGCCATTCAAATTAATAAAACCAATTTTGTTACCATACCTGACCATAGCCAACAGCTTTTTGCTACTCTGAAATTTACCTATGCTATCCCATTTGGTAGGTGTAACTTCAAAACCGCTCAGATTTATTATCCCATATTTTCCATCGTTTTTTACCCACGCCCTGCCCTGGTAATTATAATCGCCAATAGAATCCCACAAGGGCGGTATGCCTTCAAATCCCTTTTCATTTACGAACCCCCATTTATTGTTGTACTTCATCTTGGCAGCCACCGTGAAGCTGTTCGCAAAATATACATAATGAGTAAAAAGACTAACCGAATCATAGATGATCATGACCGGCTCTTCATTCTTTTTGTTGATAAACCCCCATTTTCCATTTTTAGATACCCGTGCCAAACCATTTACTGGAATAACTTTGCTTCGTCGTACATTACCGGCACGGCAAGGGCACCGGTAGAATCCAGATAGCCATATTTTCCATCTCTTTTTACCAGAATCATACCGGCTGAGATATCGGTGATCATATCATATATAAAGGGTTGAATTAGTTGTCCCTCTTTTAATAACCCGAACCTGGAATTGTATTGAACTACTTCTCCTACCTGTACTCCCTTATGCACGATGCTTAGTGGTGCACGCTCTAAATGATATTCCGGGCCATTGATTTTTCTTGTCCTTTCCATTCTTCTGATTAAGGCCTCCTGTTCCCTTTTCCTGGTTTCGATTGAAAGTGCAGATTCTGTGGGTGTATAAAATTTGCGCAGCTCTTTTTCCAGTCGTTGTTTGGCTTCTTTCTCTTCTCTTAACCTCCGGGCTCTTCGGCTCTCGTATATGATTGGCTTATACGTACTGCCGGATGAGGAGTAGGATGAGCTACCAATGCTTGAAGATCCTGAATTGCTTTTAGCCCGGCTTTCCCAGTATTTTTTATTTCAGTCTCTGTCTGCTGCCTGTGTCCAGTTAGATACTCCATAGCCGGGCCGTTGCGCCTGTCCCTTATTCATTGTGGTTATAAAAATCGTAGTTAATATCAGGCATTTTATGAATAATGAAATACCTATTCTTAATTTCATCATTGCTTTTTGTTTTGGTGAAATCAATTTATTGAGAATATTAAATGAGTCTTTTTCAGCCTTGGTGTCCGGTAAAAATATGGCCTTTACTCTTCACGCCCCTTACCCGGATTGTACAATCTTATTTATGGCATCTGTTCTTGACCCGACCTGCAATTTTTCGTAAATATTACGGATGTGTTTTCGTACCGTTTCTACACTGATAAATAAGATGCCGGCAATTTCTTTGTAGCGGTAACCCTTGGTCAGGTGCCCCAAAATCTCCTGTTCGCGCGGGGTTAGTTTATCCAGCTCCGATGACTTCCTTTCCTCAGCATGAAAAAATCCAACCACTTTTCTGGCTATTTCGCTACTCATTGGCGACCCGCCGTTTTTGGCGTCTTTTATCGCCTCAATCATTTTAAGGGGAGCGGTTGATTTACTCAGATAACCACTGGCTCCTGATCTCAATGCATCATATATCGTTTCTGCCTCTTCTAATAGTGTGCACATAATAAATTCAGTGCGTGGCAACAATGGCTTTAAATTCCGTACACATTCTATCCCGGTAATGCCCGGTAAATGGATATCCATCAATACCACATCCGGTTCAAGGGAAGGCAATCGGCGGATGGCATCTTCTGCATTATCAAAATGCCCCACATGCTGAAGCCCCAAAGTCTGTTCAATGAGCAAGACCATCATTTCTCTGGTATCGCGGTCATCTTCTACCACAGCCACTTTTATAATCATGTTTCATGGTTTTGTATAACGATAAGATCGTTACAATATTATCAATATTCTTTTGACTATGCCATACTACTTAAGTGTTATTTAAGATAAAGAAAGATACCCGAAACCCTTTGGAGACGTGCTCTTTACCAAAAAATTCTACTAAAGTAGTATTGTGCCCACCTCTAGTCCATTCTATTTTTACAATGAAGAATTTTTTCCCGGTTATGGGGGTAAAAAGCTAAAAATACTTCAAAAAAAATGAATAATCGTTCCCTGTTGAAGACACTACAATTTTAATTATTAACCAAAACCAAATGAACCATGAAAAAGGTTTTTTTACTAACCACGATGATTTTCGTATTTCTATTAAGTTATGGACAAGACGCAGTTACGCCCTTGAGTAAACAAGCCGCAAAAGGCTATCTGTATCAGTCGGACTATGACCAGGATAAACTCACTGTGACGTTCAAAATGCCTGTTAATAAACGATCTAAGGAAGTCTTGTATGAACAGTATGTTTTTGATAACGGCTTAAAGTTTCAGGGCAAAAGTCCGGTGTCGTTCGACAAAGAGGAAAAATCCGATCGCACCAACAAGTCGCTCCGGGCTTATGTAGGTGGAAGCACTTCATTTACTGTGATGAGTCAGAAGCTAAGGGTTAACCGCGAGGAGTGGGAAGAGACGTGGAATAATGCCAGACAGAGGTATGAGTACAAGAAAAGGATCAAAAGTGAAACCGTAAAACTTAAGAAAGATTCTGAAAGGTACTTCGGGCATGCCTCATACAGAAATTATAACAATGGAGGCCTGCTGGTGGTGGTGGCTTATGATGCACCGAAGAAAAGTGATGGCCGGCTTTTTTCCGTGCTCAACATAAGCACGGATCTGGATGTAGAGGATATACCCGTAACTACTGAGCCGGGATATTCGTTGGTATATACCGACAGGTTAGAAAATGACAACATTTATTTGATCCTGGCTCCCCCTTCCGGATCAGAGTATGTGTATGCGGAATATAGCCCAACGGGTAAAGAGGTGGCCAAAAATACTTTTAGCGCACCCTCTCCGAATACACTTATTTTCAAACATGCCGAGTACAATGGAATGATTTATTTCATTGCGCTAAGCAGAAATGAAAAGGACAATTATTCAAAGGTGTTTGAAGATTATGCGCCGATACCCAGTCCGGGCTATAGTAATGCGGCCAATTATCAGCAAGATAAATATGAGAAAAAGGCTTTTAACAGAGAGGCGAAAAACTTCCACTTATTAAAGTTTCAGCAAGGGAGAATGATTTTTTCTAACACGACGCCTGTTAATGAATTCGCCTCCAAACTAAAATCCCCTCCGGGGCAGAAGAAAGGTAATGCCTACAAGGGGAAGAAGTTTGATATTCAGAAGTCTTATGTTACCCCCTCGGGCGAGTTTTTGCTGGCAGGACAAATCAGCAAAAGGGTTACCATCAAATCAAAGAGCAAGGGTAGCATGTTTGGCGACCCGGTCGTGAAAGATTCGTATGAGGATATATTCTGTTTTCATTTCGATTCGAATGGAAAATTGAAAGCGCAATACGCCGTCAATAAGCTAATCAATGATAAGAAGAGTAAGATATTTCCGATGATGCACAATTTTATTTCTTCGGCTGATGGTAACACGGTTTATTGGGAAGTGATGGAAGTGAAGGGAGCACAGGGTTACAGCGATTTCATGGAGGCTTACCATGGCAGGCTTTCGTACACCGGGCATTATTTTCCGAAGGTGGCTAAAATAAATACCGGCAATGCTACTATAAGTGATTTTGAAGTTTTTAAAGGAAAAGGTAAATACCTGCTTTACTCAAACAATTCATTGGTATGGGATAAAAACGGACGTACGAGATATTACGTAGCAAGGGATAAAAAATTCCAAAACATCTTTGTGAGCAAGTATGAAATGCCTTAGTGGTTAAGTGGTTTTTTTATATGGTAAAAGGGCGGTCTCTCCGGGGACTGCTCTTTTTATTTAAGCGATTTTAAAATTGTAAAATCACTTCATGACCTTGCATGGGCTTGGAAATGATTTCCACTTTTCCACCGATATTTTTCATCCTTTCCCGAATGTTGACAAGACCGTTTCCGGGTTTTGAGCCTTCCATCATACCTACTCCGTCATCTTTAATACTGATGGTCGTTTCGGATGGATCGATCTGA
>JBIQMB010000180.1:0-1823 GCA_044463745.1 Chitinophagaceae bacterium
TCGCACACCCCCCTGCTCACCGTTCCATGCGGCGAAACCGTATTACCCAGTTCATACCCTATCAGACATTGTTTTTTAGGAGAAACCTCGCTCGTCAAAAACTCATAGCATTTTACAAACGCATCCTTTCCATAAAAATCATCTGCATTAATCACGGCAAAGGGCTCATGAATAACTTCACGCGCACACAATACAGCATGAGCCGTTCCCCATGGTTTGGTACGCCCTTCCGGTACCTGAAAATTTCCGAGATACTTATCCTGCTCCTGCGTGACATACTCAGTTTTGACGCGACCGTTGATTTTGGCCTCAAACATATCCACAAATTCTTTTTTGAATGCTTCTCTGATAATGAAGACAATCTTCCCGAATCCGGCATTAATTGCATCATAGATAGAGTAATCTATAATCGATTCACCATGCGGCCCAAATGAGTCCATTTGTTTTATTCCTCCGTACCTGCTACCCATTCCGGCAGCCAAAATCAATAAAGTTGGTTTCATTACTTTTACATTTTTAATATTAGAATCTTTGCGAAAATAAGCAAGAAACATTTATGCCATAATTTCATTATGCTAAGCAGCCTCAAAAACAGAATAAAAATCGATCCGATTATACATAAAAACGGTGCACAAATCGATATGCTGCGTCTGGATTTAATCCATCCTGTTGTATCCGGAAATAAACTCTATAAACTATCCGAATATTTATACGAAACCCTTCGTACAGATCATAAAACCATCCTCACTTTTGGAGGTGCTTATAGCAATCACCTGCATGCTACTGCCTATGCATGCCAATCGCTGAACATCCGATGTATTGGGATAGTAAGAGGAAGTGCCCATGAAATTAACTCCCAAACCATTGATGATTGCAAACACATGGGGATGGAAATTCATTACGCCGATCGGGAAACCTTTCGCCGGCTTTTTGAGCAAACCAATACCGAAGAAATAAAAAACCTGTTTGGAGACTGTATGGTCGTACCTTCTGGCGGTTTGGGGCTCATGGGTGCCAGGGGTGCGTCTCTTATTACAAATTCTATCCCTGAAAATGTTTACACACATCTTTGCCTGGCCGTAGGCTCTGCAACCACCCTGGCGGGAATAATGATGAATGACCGAAATGAAAAAGTTATCGCCTTCCCTGCTCTGAAAGGAATGAACGACCTGACAGAAAGACTAAATAAAATGGGCATCCAAGATACTGATCGCGTGTCGGTTTGTACGGACTATCATTTTGGAGGGTTTGCCAGAAAAACATCTGACCTTATCAATTTCATGAATGAATTCTATACGCAATACCGCATACCGCTTGACTTTGTTTACACCGGTAAACTTATGTTTGGAATCTTTGAAATGCTTAACAGGCAAGCGTTTCCGCAAGGAAGCCGTATCCTGGCTTTCCATACCGGTGGCCTGCAAGGCAATCGTTCCCTGCCCAAAAACACACTCAGCTATTAAAACCGGATTCAGAAATTACTTAGCGTAAATGGAATCTTTTACCTCTCCACAATTTAACATACCGCTTTTGTAAACCGGATGATGCTTTCCCAGATACGGATTCACAATTTCACGGGTAGAACTTAACCAGTTTGCTTCCTCATCACCAAAAGCCATTGGGCAGTTTTGCCAGTATAGCTTGGGGCCTTCGTAAGCGATGGTTTTCAAAAAAGGATACATATTCTCTGAAACCATATAAAAATCGCGACGCATTTCTTCCAATCCCTGGCCATTGATAATGGGCTCGGTATTGGCTTTGATATCGCTGATCTGCTGGCGTGCGGCGGCCACAACCTGAGCCTGGTCTTCCTTTAATTCTTC
>JBIQMB010000180.1:1833-6605 GCA_044463745.1 Chitinophagaceae bacterium
TCAAGCGGAATGGCTTCTATAGCTGCGCTGAACTTGCTTGCCTCATTCTTGGCAAGTCCGGAATCTGCATTGACAAAGGCTTCCTTTAAAGACAGATAGGCTGATACCGCATCATCAACCCGGTCATTAAATAACTGCGAATGCTTCTTGACCGCTACGGCCGTACTTTCGCTTTCGCCACCGTATTTTGCTTTACGACTTCCCGTATTGAAATACAGCCAAAAGGCAAAAATTATTACAGCCATTAAAACAACGATGGTCAAAACTCTTTTCATAAAAATCAGTTTATAAATTTTGGATATAAATAATTAATACAAATCGGTTTTATAAGTGGGCTTTAAAAAGTCGAACTTATGCACTCAGGAAGCGCCGTTTATTTCCACCAATTCGATATCAAACACCAATTCTTTACCTGCAAGTTGATGGTTGGCATCCAGTGTCACCGTGTCTTCCTTTATCTCCTTCACCACTACGGGGATCGGTTGTCCGGATGCGCTTTGAAGCTGCAACTGCATTCCTTCCTTAATATCAAGTGTGTCCGGAATGTTTTTCTTGTCAAACTCTATAATAGCTTCTTGATTTACCTCGCCATAAGCTTCTTCCGGAGCTATAGTGATGGTTTTCTTCTCACCTATTTCCATTCCCGGGATGGCCTTGTCAAACCCTTTGATCATCTGGCCTGCACCGACTACAAACGCCAATGGAGCTCTACCTTCGCTGGAATCGAACTTCTCACCATTCGTTAACTTGCCTGTGTAATGCACTTTTACACTGTCTCCGTTTTTTGCTTTTTCCATGATTTTATTTTCTGGTTAATTTAATGGAGCAAAATAACCTTTTATAAAGAAATTAGAAAATCGCTTTAAGTATTTTACAATAATTTTACCCGATTACATCTGTTTTTAAATTAAAATGAAATAATGCGAAAAGCTATTTACCTTCTTTTTTCCCTGTCGATCATGTTTCATGCATTTGCCCAGCAGCCTGTAAAACCCGCGGCTGAAAGGCTTGATCAGTACCTTCATTTAATAAAGGGCAAAAACATCGGGCTCTTTGCAAACCAAACTTCCATGGTTGGGTCAACGCATTTGGCGGATACCCTTGCAAAACTTGGTGTTAAAATCCGGGTCATCTTCGGACCCGAACACGGCTTTAGGGGTACAGCGTCTGCCGGCGAAAAAGTTGGCAATTATATCGATGAAGAAACCGGAATTCCGGTAGTGTCTTTATACGGAAGCAAAAGGCGTCCCTCAGCGGAAGATTTGAAAAATGTGGATATCATGCTTTTTGATATTCAGGATGTGGGTGTCAGATTTTACACATATATATCTTCTCTTCAGGAATATATGGAAGCGGCCATTGAAAATAATAAACCGCTGATTATACTCGATCGTCCCAATCCCAACGGGTTTTATGTAGATGGTCCGGTACTGAAAAAAGGGTTTGAATCTTTTGTAGGAATGCAGCCCATCCCTATCGTTTATGGAATGACAATAGGCGAATATGCACAAATGCTGGTGGGAGAAAAATGGTTGAATGCAAAAGCAAATAAGATGTATGCCGAGTGGCAAAAGAAGAGCAAAAAATCAAAAAATGATTTCAGGATTTTGGTCGTGCCGAATGAAAACTACGATCACGCTTCCAGGTATGAATTGCCGGTAAAGCCTTCTCCTAATTTGCCAAATATTCAGTCTATTTACCTTTATCCTTCCACCTGTTTATTTGAGGGTACTACCCTGAGTGAAGGCAGAGGAACAGAAAAGCCATTTCAGGTTTTTGGTGCGCCTACCCTGCCCGATAGTTTGTATTCCTTCACACCCGTTCCCCGCCCCGGAGCTACCAGCAGCAAGCATTACAACCAGTTATGCTATGGATGGGATTTATCAGGCACGCCCGAAGAGGTGTTGAAAGAAGTGAATAACCAGATTCAGCTTAAGTGGGTGATTAATGCTTACCGTCTTTTCCCGGAAAAGGATTCTTTTTTCATTGTTCCGAAATCAGGCGATATGAATGGCTCTTTCTTCAGTAAACTGGCCGGAAACGGTGAACTTTGGAAACAGATAAGAGACGGCGTTTCTGAAAGTGAAATCAGGAAAAGCTGGCAGCCCGATCTTGAAAACTTTAAGCAAATCAGAAAGAAATATTTACTCTATAAAGATTTTGAATAATAATGGATGAACGAAAACCGATGAGAATCGTTTTTATGGGTACACCTGCATTTGCAGTTGATTCACTGAAAGCACTTGTGGAAGCAGGCTTTGATATTGCGGCAGTGGTAACGGCTGCGGATAAACCTTCGGGCAGAGGTATGAAATTACATCCGAGCGAGGTTAAGAAATATGCACTCGAACATAATATTACGGTGTTGCAGCCAACAAATCTTAAGTCGCCGGAGTTTAATGCTGAGCTGAAAAAAATTGCACCTGACCTTCAGGTTGTAGTTGCATTCAGAATGCTTCCCGAGGTAGTGTGGAATCTCCCACCCCTTGGTACCATCAACCTACACGCTTCATTGCTGCCACATTATCGGGGTGCCGCTCCCATTAATCATGCATTAATCAATGGAGAAACGGAAACAGGTGTTACAACCTTCAAACTACAGCACGACATCGATACCGGTAATATTTTATTACAGAAGAAAGTGGCCATTGAAGAGTCAGACAACGCAGGTACACTTCATGACAAACTGATGAAAGCCGGATCAGAACTTTTGGTTCAGACGCTGAAAGAAATAGAATCCGGAACCGCCAGAGAAATTAGACAAAGTTCGGTGGCAGCGGAGGTTGAGTTAAAAAACGCTCCCAAAATTTTCACTCCCGATTGTGAAATAGATTGGAATAAATCCGCTACTCAGATTTTCAACCATATCAGGGGTTTATCTCCACGGCCCGGAGCGTTCACTTATTTAAACGATAAGCGAATCATCATAACCAGGGCATCCAAGGAACATTTACGTCCAGATGTTACTCCTGGTCAATATAAAACGGATCATAAAACCTATCTGAAATTCGCTACCCGCGACGGTTACATCTGCATAGAAGAATTAAAGCCGGAGGGAAAAGGAGTAATGAAGGTGGAAGATTTTTTAAGAGGGCAGAGAAATTTATAAAGAACACCGGTTGACGTGTGTGCCTGGGCTTTGTGCGTAGCTGTCCTAGCAACATTCTTTCAACGCCTGTTGGTGTCCGTGTGAGGATTTTCGTGGGTGGCAGACCCGGCAGCGTTTGAAAGAATAACCTACTCATCACGCTGTCTTGTCCTATCGGACGAAAACAGGTGAAACCTATGAGGCACCAATTTCCCGCAGGGAAATATCTGCGAAAATCTGCGCCATCTGCGGGAGAAATATATTCTGCCAGAAACAGCGTGTGACGAAGCACCTCTCAACTACCTACCTCAGTTGCACCATCTACGAAATATTTCTTAAACCAGGTCAATTGCCGTTTGGCGTAATGCCGGGTGTTTCTTTTAATAAGCCGAACCGCTTCCTCCAGAGAAATACTACCATCGAAATAATCAAACAATTCAGTATAGCCCACGGTTTGCAGGGCATTCAGGTTTTTATGCGGATAAAGAGTTCGGGCTTCTTCCACCAATCCGGCATCCACCATACCATCTACCCGATCGTCTATTCGGTCGTAGAGATCTGATCGCGGCAGCTCTAAAAATATCTTTCTGACTTTAAAATCTCTTTGCGTTTTAACCGGGCTATGAAAGTCTAATATGGATTGTCCGCTCGAAAGCTTTACAGTCAGTGCACGCATCATTCTTTGCGGATTTTCCATCTCACCTTTTTGAGCAAAGACAGGATCGTTTAATTCTATTTGTTCCTTCAACCATTCACCGCCGTTTAGCTCATATTGTTCACGGATATTTTTCTCAATCGCCTTATCCGGTTTCGGAATTTTGTTTAACCCTTCCAGAAAAGCCTTGATATATAAACCGGTACCCCCTGCCAGGATAACCGTATCATGCTTTTCAAAAATGGTGGCCAATGTGTCAAGGGCAAACTGCTCAAAGGTACCTGCATTCACCTCATCAAAAATAGAATGGGAGTTTATGAAATGGTGCCTGACCATTTTCAGTTGCTCTGCCGATGGCTTGGCTACACCAATATTCAATTCGCGAAAGCATTGTCTGCTATCTGCAGATATAATTTCCGTGCCTAAGTTTAATGCTAATTCGATCGCATAATCGGTCTTGCCTGAAGCAGTAGGACCGCAAATGGCGATGACTGTTTTTTCTGATGACATTTCTAAAGTTTGTACAGAACCTTAAAAAAATTCATATCCGTCGGCCGGCTCCGATCCGCCAGACGGATATCAACAAATGTTACGTTTTCAACAGTGAGCGCGAAAGACATTTATATTTACCGATCGACTTGCGAACTCTGCAATCACGATTAGCGAGCGGGATACGGTCAGAGCCTGAAAAAAGAATGAAAATATCAGGACTCAAATTCTTCTTCGCCTCCTGTATCATCTTCATCACTTTCAACTTCCTCTTCACCTTCACTGCCATAACCTTCCGTGCCCGTTTGCAGGTCGTATTTTTCTTCTATCTCTGCCAGCTTTTCATTAACCAGTCCTTTGGTTCCATACTGGCTTGGCGCAATGCCTTCTGACCTGACTATAAAAGGATAATCTTTGTACTCCTCATTTTTATTTATATGAATCAATTCCACATGAAAGGTCCATCCCTTGTGGAAATCATACGCATAAATAAACTTTTGATTCGGATCGTGAATCTCCGACCCAATCGTAGTGTCAGCC
>JBIQMB010000181.1:0-6604 GCA_044463745.1 Chitinophagaceae bacterium
GGTCAGGAACTTGGTTGTCAGTAATGGCAAAAGGCCATTGTTTAACACCTTGTTTGATTTGGATAAAAATCAATGTAGTTGGTAGGCAAAACGCTCATTAAATTATCCTGACGGCTTGCGCCAAACATTGCGCATGCATGATGTAGCGCGGATTGAATGAAATCATTACCACCGAAATAAGTTTATCCCTGTGGTAATGATTTCAGCTATAAATCTAAAAGGCTCTCTTCTCTAAATGCTCTTCCATTTTCAGGCGATCAATTCCCTTCTCCCACCAATCCGGTGCCGGTTTATCTTTCAGAAAGTGATCAAAGAACTCCATCATTCTAACTGCATAATCTTTCCTGTTTTCCAGTTTGGCCAGGCCATGATTTTCACCTTTGTATTGGATCATGACCACCGGCTTTTTCAGGCGGCGGAGCGCACTGTAAAACTCAATCCCTTGGGTAAAGTCCACGGCGCCATCCTTGTCGTTATGCAACATCAAAATCGGAGTCTGCACCTGCTTCACAAAATAAATGGGAGAATTTCTGTGGTATGAATCCCAGTTTTCCCAGGGTGCACCTCTGAATCGTCCCTGCGAAGATTCGAAAATAGACATATTGCCGCTGCCACTATTCCAATAGATAAGGCTATACATACTTACCATGTCGGTAAGCGCCGCACCGGGTGCAGCAGCTTTAAACATATCGGTTTGGGTAGCCAGAAAAGCAGTTTGATAACCACCCCAACTATGCCCCTGAAGACCCATTCTCTCCGGGTCAACAATCCCTGAAGCAATGGCTGCCTTCACCGCCGGTATAACCGCCCAAACTGCACTCATTCCCGGATCATCGAGTTTATAAACGATATCCGGCGTAAACACAGCATATCCATTGCTCGTAAACAACGTAGGATTATAGCCGCCACCCGGATACGAAGGATTTACATACCGATGCATGCCCTGCGAAGTTTTTTCATAATAATAAACAATGGTCGGATACTTTTTCCCTTCTTCATAACCGGCAGGCAGGTAAATAACCCCTTGCAATGAATCACCTTTGTCGGTTACATAATTAACCAGCCTTGTGCCGGCACTAAAAGTATACTTATCACGGTCAGGCGTATTTTCGGTTACCTGCTTTGGTGCAGAAAACGTTTTATCTGTAATATAATATTCCGGCGCCTTATTAAAATTCTCTCTTGAAAAATAATAGCTATCCTTGTTCAGCACTTTATTGAAGGATCCGAAAGCTGCATCATCCCAAAGCACACTCACCGGGCCGGTTTTCAGTCCCTTCCGAGCCGGATCAAGACGAACCACCCCTGATTTTTTTGTCCACTCTCCGTACACGCTGAAGAACTGCGGCTTTTGTAAATCCACACCCTTATCATCAGGATAAATATTAAACCTGGTTTGATATCTTACTTTTTCCTGAGCACCATTTTGGGTCAGGTTTACTGCTCCTGTACCATCAGCATTTACCTGCCATATATCCCAGAGGTCACGGATCAGAATATACTTACTATCACTGCTCCACCCCACAATCGGTGTCAGCGGCTTGGCAATATTATGGTCATCCTCTGTATTAATGAAAGAGGTGGGGATATTGGCTGTGACATTCAACTCTTTGTTTTTCTCCAGGTCATAAACGTAGTAATTACCATCAAATCCATACACAAACTTTTTACCATCCGGCGCCGGATTTGGCATGGATGAAAATGTGGGGATGTAGAACTTTTCTTTAAATAGAGTTTTCTGGCCACTCTTCAGATTGATGATATATAGATCAGCATAATTTTGCCCGTCCAGACTTTTATCAAGCAGATAAGCCAGGTCAGAAGAACCGAGGGCATAGAGTTCTTTTGGAAAAATCCTTACCGAAAGCATGGTACTGTCATTCAGTTGGGTAAACTTTTTTGAATCGACATTATACATTGCATTGAATGAAAAATTCTTATCAGCTCTCTCCCTCACCTGCTGTACACTTTGCAGGTTTTTATCCTGCCAGTTCCAGATTACCATATCCGGCTTATCGGCTTCATTTTTTGATGAAGACTTTACGGCCGGTGTATCTGCTTTGGCGATGGCTTTTTTTAAATCTTCGAGTGTGTGAATACTTGTATCGGCCTTAATTCTTTCAAGTTTAGCAATGGAAGCCGCTTTGGAGGTATCCTTCTTTACTTCTTCCTGCTCTTTCTTGGCCAGCTCGAGCGATTGAACTCCGAAAAATATCGTAGACAAGTCTTCAGACCATGAAGGAGGCCTGTTGGCACTGATCGTCATATCTTTGGGGAAATGAAGGGAATCTGCCACCGGGTCATAATTGTAAACAGTGGCTCTTCCGGTTACATTCTTGATTGCCAATACACTTCCCTTGTCAGATTTAAATTTCTTATCCTTTGTAAGTTTGAGAACGGCCAGCGCATCTTTATCCTCTGTCCAGCGAAGCGATTTGTAGGTCACCGTATCATTATCCCACACTGATATTCTTTTATCGGCAAGAGCCATGGTAAACAATCCATTTTCTACAGGATTGGCTCCTTTGATGGTGTAGGCCAGAATATCGCCTTTCTTATTAAAGTCGAATTCATTGATTTTACCAATACTGAATTTTTTGCCGCTTGCTAATTCATACAAAAGTAGGTCTGTACCTGAATCGCCGGAGCGTGCACCTTTGTCTGCCGACAGCACGATGCCGAGATGGGTTTGATCTTTACCATTAAAGCTGTATCTGCCGGCCTTATCAAACTCTGTTTTTTTCATATCCGACAGGTTAACAAGAAACAGTTTTTCAAACAATTGCTTGCCTGGCGTTTTCGCTGCAGCCTTTGATTCTTTGTATTTGGGATATTCCTTGTACACAAACCATTTTCCATCTTCAGTAAACTCCATAGATGGATTGGTGCTGCCACCTGATGGATATTTTGTTATGGAATCGGTTTTAATATTTCTGAGGATAACCTGTCCATCGCCTTCGGCAGCCACCACGGCATAAGCCACCCAATTTCCATCAGCAGAAAATTTTACAGATGGGCCGGAGATATACCTCCACGTAGATACATCCTGCCACGCCATCGGCTTTGGATCTGTCTTTTGTTTTTGAGCTTCCCCCGCATAAGCAAACAGGAAGAGAAAAGCAGCAAGCAAAAATCTATGCATTGTAATTCTTTTTATTTATCTGATAAAAATGCAATATAGCCATATTGGCCTGTGTAATTGCTTAAAGTTGATAGGCGGCAGAAAAAGAAAGAGTTTGCTACAGTATCGTAGTATTCAATAGGGATTATCATATGCATAAAAAATCCGAAACAAACCGCGTTAGAGGGTTGTAGATTTAAAACAACCTCGTTAGAGACGGCATAATTGTAAATATATCGTTATCCAATGGCTCAATTTTTGTGATTATCCATATCAGTCCGGAGGTGATTAACCCTCTGAATTAAAGATAAAAAGAAAACGAATGAAAAAGCTTTTAGTATTGATTTTTGCTGCCGGCTTATTTCCGGCCTGTAATTCAAATCCCCAACAAACCGGGAGCGATATCATCATGGAAAAAGAACGCCATGATAATCCGATAGAATACCAAACCGATTCCATCACACTTCCGAAACAGAGCGCAGGCGCGGATTCCATAACTCCGGCACCCAATGACAGCTTCCATTTATCGAAGGATAAAAAAGACAGCGCGAAATAAGGGAGGGATTACAGAATAGAATATATTGAATTGGCCGTTGCTGAAAATAGACCATAATAAATTGCCTCCGGATTACTTCGAAATATCATTTCGTTGCTATGGCCAGCGTGGCAATACTTACCCGAACACCCGAAACGCGCAAAATTTCATTGGCACAAGATTCAAGGGTAGCTCCTGTAGTTACCACATCATCTACCAAAAGAATGTGTTTGTTCTCGAATTCTGATGGCCTGACCAATTCAAAAATCCCTTCCACATTTTGCCATCTTTCACGCCGATGTTTCTTGGTTTGTGTGCTCGTATGTATAGAACGAATCACATTGTCAACTGACACCGGTTTTTGAATAATTTCAGCTATTCCGGTGCATAACAATTCAGATTGATTGTACCCTCTCTGTTTCGTTTTCTTTTCAGACAAGGGAAGCGGTACCAAAAAGTCCAGATCATCAAAGCAATCTGACTCAACAATTGATCGTCCCATAAGCTTTCCCATAAAAATGCCGAGTTCCTTATGACCTCTGTATTTTATCTCGTGCAGCAGGTTTTGAACCATCATGCTTTTTGAAAAATAAAGAAGACTTGTACCATACGAAATCCGGGCCCTGCCATAAAATACCTTCTCCGTTTTATTATCCCGATGAAGATGATATTCGGTGTATGGCAAATCCATCCTGCACTGAAAGCAAATGATCTCTTTATCAGATAGATTGTCATCACCACATCCCGGGCATAAATGAGGATAAACAAGATTGAAAAGACCAGATAAAATACCCATAGCCTATGCAACTTAGAAGTTCTAAGTTAATCATAATCCTGATGAAGTAATTCAAAAAAGAAGGGTTTAGAAAAGCAGTTGATACAATTCTTCAACCTTACCCAGGGTTATTATTTCAATTTGAAATCTACTGCGTTCAAGCGCTTTCTGGTTATACTTACTGATAATAATTTTCTCAAAACCCAACTTCTCCGCCTCCAATATGCGCTGCTCTATTCGGTTAACAGCCCTGATTTCTCCACTCAGCCCCACTTCGCCGGCAAAACAGGTTTGAGGCGGCAGGGGAATATCTTCATACGAACTTAATAAGGCACTCAGCACCCCGAGATCGAGCGATGGATCGTCCAACTTGATTCCGCCCGCGATATTTATAAAAACATCTTTTGTGCTGAATTGAAATCCTCCTCTCTTTTCCAGCACAGCTAATAATAATTGAAGCCTTCTTAAATCGAAACCGGTATTGGTACGTTGCGGAGTGCCATAAATACTTGGCGTTACCAGAGCCTGCACCTCTATCAGTAACGGGCGAATGCCTTCGAGCGTAGCTGCAATGGCTACGCCACTCAGTTGTTCATCGCGCTGGGTTATTAGTATTTCAGATGGATTGGTCACCTGCCGCATTCCTTCTTTATTCATTTCGTAAATGCCAATATCCGACGTGCTGCCAAAGCGGTTCTTTAAGGTTCTTAATATCCGGTAAGCATAATGCCTGTCTCCTTCAAACTGTAAAACCGTATCAACCGTATGCTCCAAAATTTTTGGTCCGGCAATATTCCCATCTTTGGTGATATGCCCTATCAGGAATACAGGTGTATTGGTTTCTTTGGCAAACCGTTGAAACTCTCCGGCCGATTCTCTTATTTGCGATATGCTGCCTGCGGCTGCATCCAGATAAGGTGTTTGAAGCGTTTGGATTGAATCAATGATTACGATATCCGGTTTGAGTTTTTTAATCTCTTTAAAAATTTGTTGAGTATTGGTTTCGGTCAACAGGTAAAACTGATCGTTGGAAAGGTTTAATCGGTCTGCCCTCATTTTAATCTGGTACTCACTTTCTTCGCCACTTATATAAAGCGTAGATGTGCCCTGCAACTGCAATGCTGACTGAAGAAACAAAGTTGACTTTCCAATACCCGGCTCACCGGCTACCAGTATCAGGCTACCTGGCACGATGCCTCCGCCTAGTACACGATTTAGTTCACCGTCCATCGTTAATATCCGTTTTTGTTCTACCGCATCTACATCTGAAAGGGCGATGGTTTTCATACCGGGTTTTAGTCCCGCATACTGCGACCAATCATTTTCATTTTTGGTAGTGCCCTTCGATATCACTTCTTCAACGTAGGTATTCCATTCTCCGCATTGCGGACATTTGCCAATCCACTTAGCACTTTCTTGTCCACAGTTGGAACAAAAAAAGGCCGTCTTTGTTTTACTCATTCTTAAAAAAATCTTTCTAACAATGCAAATTAATCAGAATAGAAGAGATTACGCGCGCCAACATCCAAAACATCTCTCATTGATAACTTTTCCTTTTGCGTGCATTCAGATTTTTTTGATGAGGAAGATGAACGTATTCCAAGGCTAAAAACAAGATAACTCATGAAGAATTGTCAATGTCAAGGTAATGCTTTCTATTCTGTTATTCGTGCCTTGGTTTTAAAAAAATGAAGCTTAAAATTGGGCAAACAAAACTGAAAAATCAGATGTTGGAGTGATAAAACCAAACCCGTTCACTATTAAAGTAAAAGAGCCGGCAAGATACCAGCTCTTTGTACTTACTAACCCATTAAATTCTATTGCTAAATTACAAATCTCCCTTTGATAAACAAATTAAATTTCCCTGCTTTTATAAAATAGTTTTCCACAGATATCTTTTTTTATTTTTATGCAAATTTGTATAATTAACTGATAATCAGTGCATATGATTCATTTCTTTCGTTATCTCATGGGACCAAAATTAAATTATTTTTGGTTTATATTATAAACTGGTTTACGTTTGTAATAAATTTATAAGGATGAAATACTTCCTGACCACCCTCACATTTCTTTTTTCTTCTCATGCATTTTCTCAATCTCTGGTAGAAGGAAAGATACTATCTGAAAAAAAACAACCCATTGCAGGCGCCAGTATTTCCATCGTAGATACCTA
>JBIQMB010000182.1:0-6580 GCA_044463745.1 Chitinophagaceae bacterium
ACAAATTCATAGAAGATAACATTGTCGAGTCTTAATCCTTGTTGTTGTGGATGTGCCTCTCTGGCCTCATATGTGGACACGAAACAGACAAGTTGTCACTGCGTCTTAATCCTTGTTGTTGTGGATGTGCCTCTCTGGCAGCAGATCGTTTCACAGGTTAAGCCCTTATTAGATAATGTCTTAATCCTTGTTGTTGTGGATGTGCCTCTCTGGCTGATAAAGGTTATCCTCAGAAAGCGAATTATTGCCAATGTCTTAATCCTTGTTGTTGTGGATGTGCCTCTCTGGCAGCTCTTTTTATAAATTCTTGATTCTCAATCTTCTAATGTCGTCAATGCTATAAAATCGCCCGTATTTCATAAAAATAAAAGTATCTAAAAATTAAATAAAGATCGTATTAGGCGGATCAATAATTTGGCTGATATTGACATTTTGGCCAATCAATTTCATGCTTCTGGCATCGCTGACATTAAGTGGCACCAGAATAATGCTATCCTCATTCTGATAAATATCATTAATGTCTGCTAAGGTCTGCTGTATTTCGTCAAATTTTTTATGATCGCTATGAGCCAAAAATACGGATTTTTGGATTCGGATGCATCCTCTCGACAGTAAATATTTAGCAATGAGATTGCGCACCTTATCTTTTTCAATATCATATAATATCAGGTAATTCATTGTAGTGGCTTTAAGGGGTTCGTTTTGAATAATCTTTAATATAAATTGTATCCTTTGGGCTAAGGGCTTCATTTCGTCATCAGGATTTTCCGGAGCTTCAGCCGGAATTTCGTGTTCCCAAAATCGAAAGCCCGCTGCTTTCATTCTCGTTATTTTGGCTTTCAGATCGAATTCTTTATTGGGTGGACGAGGCATTGGGAAGATTTAAAATTTAACCACCGATAGTTTTCCGGAGGTATTTAAGATTTGGGATTTTTAAAACTTATTTCTATTCCGGTTTACTGAAAATGATCTTTCAGGAGCATGACTACATTTTCACAAAGTTCTTTATTGCTACCCGTTTTTGTCGTTCCTACAATCCTTACGCCCCTTTGACCATAAAAGATATTTACCTCTGCCCAGTAGTTTCCGGCGCTCACTCTTATTTGCCGGCCGTATTCAATCGGGCGCATCTTATCCAGCCTGATTCCGACCACATCTAATTCCTGTATCACCTCAGGGATGATGGTATCCAGTTCATCTGGTTGAATGTACGTTTTCTCAACCGCTTTTTTTATCCGTACTCCTACTTTTTGCTTAATCTGATTAAGGATATCATCGCTTAGTGGCGAACTGGAGGGCGGTACAATACCTACCTTCTTCTTTTCTTCATCCAATTCTTTTTCTTTTGCTCGAATTTTAGAATTGAAAATTTCAAAATTAAGGCCTCCATCCTCAGGGAGGTAAGCCACAGGTTTTATTTTCTGAGTTTGTGGATTATAATAGGCTTCAGAGTCATAACTGACAAAGCAACATCTTGAAACGTCATTGGTTTTTGTGTCCACCGCACCCGCCAGGTTATATTGCTCAGAAAATTTCAAACAAAAAGATTTATAAAACATGGCATAATATCCGGTATCACTGATTTTAGTTTCCAAAACAAACAAAACTTTAAGTCCATCACCGCCAGGCGAGGTAAACACCATCTCTACACGCGGATCCTTGGCAAGTTTTTTCTTTAGTTCCGTTAAATCCAGGCCAAACTCTGATAAGTGGTCAATATCAATCATAAATCTTTCCGTGTAGAGAAAATTTTCTTTTTTTCTCACCTTTGGCTGAAAATAGGCGCAGACGAGATACGGAAGGCCGGTTTTCAGTTTCCTGTACTGATTAACGTCTATCAATCGGATGGCCTGAAGCCGTCTTTGAAGTGTAGCAACTTCGCCTTCGGCATTACGCAAAGCCTTATACACTTTCTCCACTTCTACAGGATATAAGGGGTCACCCGGGCTTGTAATATGTTTACCTAACCAGATCATTGTTTTCATATTTTAAGAAGTGATTGGCTAATTTAAAAGTATCTGCTTCGATGTGCGACAAGCGGCTAAGTGGTTTACCTATTGTTACAATTTCTGCCAAAAAATCATTGACTGACTGAATGAGGATGCGTTTGGACAATGGTAAGAGCCTGATGGCACCAGACTCCGGAAGCGTTTCAAAGGCTTCCTCCGGAATAGCCCCCGATCTGCACAACTGAAAGACTACATAATCCATCCATGCGCGATAGTTTTCGATAACATCAAAAACGAGTGCCGGCCTGTTATAATCATCCCGGTGAAATATACCCACATAGGGGTCTATTCCTGCTTTGATTAGTGCGCCTTCTACTTTGCTGTACAAAATACCATAGGCATAATTCAACAATGCATTGAATTTGTCTTTGGCCGGCATGCGGTCGCGTGTTTCGAACTTATAATTGTCTGGAAGAAAAGCGCTCAGGCATTGAAAATATTTCCGGCTGGCAGCGCCCTCCCAACCCCGGATGGATGGCGCTAAGTCGCTGATGGATTCACCTTCAGCCAAATTTATCTTTCGTTTATAATCTTCGAGACTGTTAACAGCAAATCTGATCAGGTTGTGAAGTTTCATATCCTCCTCAATTGATGGTTGTAACCCCAGCAGCAATGCGGCCTGGCGATCTATTTTGGTTATCACCAGTTCCTTTATCCAGGCGATAGCCGCCGGAGAATAAAGGAAATTGATCTGGGCTTTGCGAATGTTGCTTACGGAGCCATATTTTACACTCCAAACCCTGCCTTCAGGATGTCCCATATCGTTGACAAAAATTACGTCCACCTGATTTTGGATAGCCAGAATAATGGCATCACTGGTGATACGTGCCCCTTTACTGATGGTAATCGTGCGTACCACGTCCGGCGGGAAGGTTTGTTTGCCTTCAGGAGTGGAGATGACGAAGAGCTTATTTTCTCTTTGCAACGTTGCACCATAAGAATTGATGACGAGATTCATACCTTTGTTGTTTATGAAATGAATTGAATGTTTATGGCCATTTGGCTCTTACGGTTTTTCTTCTTATCAAAACTATCGGTTATTTCGAAAGAAACCCTGTTGCCCTTCTTAATTTTTCCTGCTAATTTTCCGGCTGAAAAAAATAATCTTTCCTTTTTGTAAAACAAGAAACCTGCTTTTTTATCCGGAAATACTACATCCACAATTCCCTGACTTCTTTCTTTGGTTTGCGAAGTGCTGAATTTTCTCCAGAATGGTTGTAAGGACCTGATTATTTTACCGGAAGCCCCTTCTGCATTTGGATTACTGGGAAAGGCCTGAATTTTTTGAAGTAGCCTGGATGAAACCGGCCACCCGTTCTCTTCGCGTATCGCAGCGATAAGGCAAAGATGCTGCGCTGCCTGATGTTGAAATTGTTCATCCTTAACCAGATGTTCGAAAATAGATTCATAAACTTTCAGCTTCATTTCATTTTTGCCAGCGGAAAGAGCGGCATCACATAATAAACGCAATTGTTCTTTTTTATTTTCTATCACCTGGGATAAATCGTAAAGAATAAACCAATCTTTTTTCTGCAGCAGTATCTTTTGTAAAATCTTTTCCGCTTCTTTTTTTCGGCCCAGTTGGGCAAGGGCAAATGCTTCTTTGCGCCCGAACCAAATATCGTTACTGTAATGCCACTTAAAATTTTCTTTTCTCGCTGTATTTAATATATCTAATAGCTCATGTGGTTTATTCAATCCTCCTTTTGCTTTTATCATGTGGCTGTACCATTCTTCTTTGGGGCTTGCTAACTCCATTATTTTTCCCTTAGCATCCGTCCAGCGATAAGGACGATCATCAAGCAGGTCAGGATCAATTTTTGAAAGCCAGTCTTCAATTTCATGCCAGTTGATTTGTTGTTGATTCAGTAAAAATTTGATGAACCTAAAGGTAGCCCTGGATGTAAATGAATAAGGATTGTTTGGCGGAGAAAGCTGAAATATAGCTGTCAGCGCTTTTCTAAGTGTAGCGGCAGATGGAGGATTCTTTACGGCAAACTGGGAATAATAAATACACTGCCCATACAGGGAGTTTAGTATTTCGGAATTGGGATACTTAGGATAGAGGGTTCTGCAAATATTCAATGCATCTTCGTATCTGCTTAGCTTAGCGAGAGAGTAGGCATAGCTCCATCCCGCCCAGTCGTCAAACTGGTTGGAGTTTTCAGTCCACAATAGGAGATAAAGATCAACGGCCTGTTGATAATTTTGAGATTTGCGGAGCGTCATTGCCTGTTGCATGAGATATGTCATAAGCTATAAATTTATGGTTAAAACCTTAAAGAGACTGTCACGCCGGGGCGGATTTTGCATAGTCCGGAGCCCGGCCAACCTTTAAGGCCTGATTAAATAATCCACCAGTCGTCATGCACATACAGATGTTCTTTGGTACGTGTGATGGCCGTGTACCACCATCTGCGGAGCTGATCTGTGTTTAGAAAACCGTACATCTTTTTATCTAAGAAAAGATACACATGATTCCATTCACCACCCTGCGCTTTATGACAGGTTACCACATATCCGTACGATGCCCGGAGACTGTTTAAATAAGAGTCTTTGCGCATAGCCTCAAGGTAAGCATCTGTTTTGGGACGAATTCCTTTTCTTCTCATTCTTCTGGAAAAATCAATCATCAGATTGCGCTGCTGGTCAATAGTGAGATTGGGCGTATAGTTTGCAAAAGGATCTAAAGCAAGTTTTAGCTGGTATTCCTTTTCGGTATCCAAATGGACGACACGAACATCCTGAAATTTCAGGTTTGCCCTTGCAACGATTTCACCTAACTCAATCACTCTGACAAAATCGCCGTTCGTCAGGGGGACAAGGTGATTGTTTTGCGTAATCATCAAAATCTCATCTTTCCCGAGCAAGGAATTACTGTCTGTAAAAAGCCTTTTCCGGAAATATTTGTTCAGATGATAGCAGGCTGCATTGCTGTGCGCAATAGCAATACTGTTCTTCGGCCCTGATAGTTTAAATCGTTCAAAATATTCAAGAAATACAGAATTTCCATCCGGCAGAACGGAACAGTTATTTCGGTTTTTTGCCGGGAGTTTAATCCATTTAGTCGTTGGAATAGAACCAACTGATTTACGCACTTCCGAAGCGATAACCAACACGTCATTATCGGCATTCGTTCTCATGATTTCGTTTAAAGTACCTGTTACGGTTATTCTTCCAAACTTATTGAGCCAGTCCCGGTCTAAAGCCGGACTGATATTCTGATTGACAGGAGGAAGCTGGCATGGATCACCTACAAAAATGATTTTATTTCGGCCTATCGCATGTAACAGATCAGGGAGAAGGCTGCCGCTTCCAAAGACGGCGAAAGAAGTTTCATTGGATGATTCGCTGGCAAGCATAGAAGCTTCGTCAACGATATACACACAATTTTCCTCTAATTTTTTATTCGGTTCAAAAATGAGTTTCATCTGCCCGAAAGCATCTGCGGGTGCATCATCAGGAATGTTATCATCATCGCCATCCACTTTGGAAAAAGAATAGAGCGCACCATGCACCGTGGAAGTAGGCAAATCGGTTTTACCCCTTAATACAGCAGCCGCACGACCGGTAGTGGCTAAGAGGGAGAATTTTATTTTCTTTTGCTTCAGGTATTTGGCGAAGAATTGTATCAAAAAAGTTTTGCCCGTACCCGCATAGCCATTGAGGATATAGGTGTCAATGGTTTTATCCTTCACAAAAGCCTTGAGCTGGTCGAAGATTTGCTGCTGTGTGATATTGAAGGGGTGAGGCATTGGTTTTGGTTTAAGTTAACCCTGCAATTTTAAATTTTTTGTTCAAAATTGCAGGGTTAATGTTTAATACGCTCTGAAGCGGACGAATTTGAAAACGGAAGTTTTGGCGCCGTTTTCTTCTTCGGCTATTCTTTCTGTAGTGCTGGCTATACAGGGAATACCGATAGCTTTTAATCTATTTACTAATTTAAAGGTAAAGGTCATTTCGCCCATCAGGTGAACAGTGGAAGGGTTTAGCTTCCGGATTTTGGTTTCGTATTCTTCGGCCAATTGCTCTATCTCATCCGTGTTCGCATTCGGGTTGATTTGGGGGAAAGCTAAATCCTGAACAGAGCCGTATTGTTTGACGGCTTCGTTCATTTGTGTAGGTGGCCAATGGGCGGAAGGGTGGTTGGAAAGGTTGAGGAGCATGGTTTAAATTGGCATTTGTGGTAAAGGATATACTTGTAAAACATCCTTAATTTTTGAATATTCTTCCCCATATATATCAGATATTGTATTAGTCAATGTTTCATAAAAACTTTCCGCCTCCTTTTTGTTTACAGGCCCAAATCCATGAGCAAGAATTGAATTGTTTCTTTTATTTAATATTTTTTCTAATTTAAAATTTCCATAGGGATTTTTTGGTGCTGGAAATAACTTTTGGATGCCCTTACTACCCAAACAATAGAGCAACCAAAAACCATCTTTCAACCCAATTTTATCGGGTAGATTTCCATTTTGAATTGGAGCTAAGAACTCTTCCTTTTGTTTATCTGAAAGTTGGCTATAATCAGGGAAAGATGTATTTATTTTATACTTGTTAAGTTCTAATTG
>JBIQMB010000183.1:0-6573 GCA_044463745.1 Chitinophagaceae bacterium
TGATGTTGCTGCACAATCTCGAGTACCTTTTTCTGAAGCGCCAGATCGATGGTTGTATTACCCGTTGCCGGTGTTTTATTTTTTGAAGCCAGAATAAATCTTTGCAAAAGATGCGGAGCATATTGTGGAAGTGCCAAAGGCCGATCAGGAAGCGGCTCTGATTTAGATAGCTCCCATGTGGTACTGTCTATCACTTTTTCGCGCAGCAATTTTGTAAGCAGAAAATCTCGTTTGCGCTCAAGCGTCGCACGGTTTTTACCCGGATGCACCATTGCGGGTGAATTAGGAAGAACAGCCAGAGCCGCCATTTCACCCCAGCTTAAATCAGCAGGTTTTCTTCCGTAATATCGCCAGGCTGCTGCATCAAGCCCAACAATGTTTCCGCCAAAAGGCGCATGAGATGCATACAATGCCAGTATCCGTTTTTTGGAGTATGTACACTCCAACCTCACTGCCTGAATGGATTCTTTAATTTTTTGCCAGATAGATCGTTTGTTTTTTCCATCACTCAGTCGCATAACCTGCATGGTAAGGGTGCTGGCGCCCTGACGGTTGGCACTGCCCGAAAAGTTGTGCATGACAGACCTTACCACAGCGGCCGGGTCAATTCCCGGATGGTAAAAAAAACGCTTGTCCTCATAAGCCGTAATGCATTTGACAAACTTTTCAGGAACGTTCTTCATCTCCGGAAACCGCCACTGGCCATCACCTGCAATGGTGGCACCCAGCAGGCTGCCATCCCTGTCTTCTATCACATAACTGACCGGTTTTTTAAAAAGGACAGATGGAAAAGAGAACCACCATACCACGATTGCCGACACCGCGATAACCAAAATTATTTTACGGGTTCTTCTTTTTTTCTTCATCTAATCATTTCTTTGCGCCAAACCCGGCCACTGTTACCCACTTCCCCTCTACCGAGGCCTGCACATCATCCTCATACATCGATGAGCAATACACCGCCGGCAAAAAGAATCTGCCAGCATAAGCGGCTGTTATCTGCAAGTAAAATTCTTTTGTCTCGTTTGGCTTCAAATCAAAATAAGTATAAACACGATCATCGCGGATATCCCGGTATTGTGCAGAGGATGAAACAAAGCCGGCTTCTGCATCATACAACCGTGTATTCAAAATTTCCCAACCGGAAGGCATGATCTGATTTAACGCCAATCGCCTGTAATCACCCCGGTTGCCGGGATTGGTGACAGTTACCTTAACAATGAAATCACTTCCCTGTAAGAGATTCGAAACATCAAGTGGCTTCTTTTCACGGGTCATGTAGCTAATCTGCATCCGCAATCTGTCAGGATGATTGGCTATCCCCGCCGATTCACCGGTGAGTAACTGGCCTTTGCTGGTAGTGCGCACAAACAAGGTGTTAGAACCATTGTTAGATACGGATAAATTCACTTTTCCGCTCTTCAGTATTACCGGTATGCGCACCATATAACTTTGCGATTGAATGGTGGTATCCCTGCCGTTTAGTTTGACCCTCGCGGATATTTTTTGATCGCTTTTATTTTTGCCTGCAAACTCGGCTATGGAAAACAGTGCCCACGCGGTGGTTTGTGTGCTGTACCAGGTATCCTGCGCCAGTCGGGCAGACAATCTTTCAAGTGATTGTTCGGCTTTCGTCCGCTTGCCCATCAGGGTAAGTGTTTCAAGTATCATTGCCTCATCTCTCAGATCCGAGCCGTAGGTAATGCCCGGCTGATTACGGCCGTCCACATTTATATCCAGCCCACTGATCAGCGAATTGGCTACATCCGGATGACCCGACAATTGATATGCCGCGGCCAATCTCCACTTTGCTTCAGGCGAAATGTATTTGAAAGTGCGCAGCCTGTTCATGGCACCTAACTCCGCTGCACCGGCCAGCGATAAGGTGTACAGCCTGTAAGCCTGAGTCAGATCCGCACCATAGAATTGCCTTGTAGAAGGTGCCCAGCGATTGGCTGCGTTGCGCTGATACGATCTCCACTGCTGCACCATCTGGTCGGGCACATAATGGCCCTCTTCTTTGGCCAATAAAAGGAAGTGCCCTACATAGCTGGTCGTCCAGTCATCACTTTCGCGACTGCCTGGCCAGTAAGAAAATCCACCGTCAACCGTTTGAAAATTCTGAAGAGCAGAAATACCGGATCTGATATTCTTCTCTACCTGTGCTTTTTGTTGTCCCGTCAGGTCACTCAACCGATTCAGATACAATTGGGCAAATATTCTGGAAGTTATTTGTTCTGAACAACCATGCGGATAATCGATTAGGAAATCAAGCCGCTTCTGGAGGTTAATGGATGGAATGGATGAAATCTCGATCATCGACGAACCGGATGAAGGATCTCCCACCGGATCAATTTCACCTGTCCATGATTTATTACCTTCTACAGTAGCTGATGCCGTGCGTGTAATGTACGGATTGGCGTTTCGCACTTCAAGTTCTGTTTCATATTCAGCCTTTTCGTTACCACCCGAAGCCATCAAATTTATTCTGCCAATACCTGTCGTCCCCTTCACTTTTACATCGAAGAAAATGGTTTGTTCGCCGGGTTGTGAAAACTGTACCGGTATTTCAGAAGATGAAATAATTTCAAACAAAGGATTGGTTTGCAACCTTACCTGTGCCGATCTGATTCCCTTTTCGGTAGCAAATAAAGTAACCGGCAACTTAATCTGTTCGCCCGGACTGAGTACCCGCGGCACGGTAGCCAGCATCATCAACGGCTTTTTCACCTGCACTGTTTTCTGGCTATTGCCAAATGCATTGTCGCCCGCCGCCACTACCATTACACGTACCGAACCGATGTATGGAGGCAGGGTTACCTGCCTGGTTTGCTTGCCCCTGCTTAGCTTGAACGGCCCAAGTACTTTAACCACGGGCGGAAAACGATTGGCACCTTTTTGCTGTACCGGGCCGCTTCCTTCCTGATCTCCTCCGATGGTCAAAATTCTTTCGATATTACTGCCGCGTGCACCTATTACATAATCATACATATCCCAGCTTTTGACAGAAAGCGCTTCTCGGGCAAAGAAATACTGATGCGGGTCTGGGGTTTTAAAATTGGTAAGATCGAGCAATCCATCATCTACGATGGCTATCGTATACCACATCTCACGGTTATTTTTTTCACTGATGGTAATATCTACTTTTTGTTCGGGGCGAATTACCGATGGCATGTCAATAACCGGCGTCAAAACAGTTTGTGGATTTTCAATCATAATCGGAATAACACCATACATTCGGATGGGAAGGTCATTAACCGTTTGTCCGTAAGGTTGCAATAGAAAGACGCTCGCATAAACATTCGGCGCCCATTCTTTCTCGGCTTTAAACCTTACCTGGGTCTGCCCTGCCCTGGTATCTACCCACCACGATTTGAGCACCCTGCTTCCGGATGAAATCATTATCAAGCCCTTGCCTTCATTACTGCCCGGTATGGTCAGCGTCACGTCTTCGCCCGCATTATATTTTGTTTTATCCGATGTGAATGACAGCATACTGGCAGCCGTAGGATCATCAAAATTTTCCCTGTTTTGCCAACCCGGATCATCTATATAAATCACATCTCCGGTGGTATGGCCGCTCTCCACATCTTTAACCAAAACCAGATATCTGCCCCAGTCATTTTCGGGCACACTGAAATTCCAGTTCACCTTTCCGTTTTCCGAGTAAATGGTCTGGGTTTTAATAAGTTTGTTGTATTTGTCTTGTGTAAAATTGCTGAAGTCTTCCCCCGAACGATCCCACCACCAACGCCATTGAATCTTATAAAATGACACCTCAAGCGCTCTTCTTCCCGAGCTCGGCTTTCCGGTTGCATCCACGCTCACGATGTTGGCGGTATGCGTTTTTCCGGTGGTAACGAATCCCCATGGCTTCTGTCCTTCGGGCATTTTGATACCCACATATTCGGTAAAGGGACTATAAGGCAGGCTCATCGATCTGATACTGAATGCCCCGCCCGGTTCGAATACTTTTATAAGCATATTGGCCTTCATCAACCCCGGAGCATCTCTATCTGTCCTTATGCTTGTATTAACCTGTGCTTTGCCTTCTTCATTGAGTTTTCCCTTAAATACATTCACACTTTTGGATTCATTTTGCGACAGCGGATTGTCAAAAACATATCCCTTATAAGCCGCAAATCCTGTCCTGTTTTTTGATAAAGTCATATCCACCGTTGCATTCAGTTCCCGCGCGGGGGCGCCAAACAGCCATTCAGAACTCAAGGTTGCAGTATTGGTTCTGTCTTTACCTAACAAAGTATCTTTTCCAAAATCGAGATCTATCTTAAGTCTATTGGGCATGACGGTTTCGATTCGGATCGTTTTTTCAAAGGTGGCACCTCCTGTTTTTATCCTGGCTCGCCAGTTTCCGGTAGGAGAATTCTGGTCGGTAACGGTTTTAAAAAGATTAAATCCACCACTTTCATTTTTCTGAACCACCTTCTTATAAAGCTGGCCCAGCGGGTTGATCAGTTCAAATTCTATCGGATGATCCTCAGGTAATTTTACATCCCGGCTTTGCTCAATGAATCCGATGTAGAGTGAATCGCCCGGCCGCCATACACCTCTCTCTCCAAAAATAAAACCCTTTATTCCGTCTTTAACTTCCTCACCTGCAATATCGAACCGGCTTACCGGAAGATTGGTTCCGTCATTCACTTTTAAGTACCCCTTTTCATGAACTGTAGAAACCACTACAAGCCATGGTTTTTTGTTCAGCTCCAATTCAGCAAATCCATATTCATTGGCCTTGGTGCTGCCAATAACCTGCTGCTGATAATTCAGAACCTTAACTTCGGCTCCGGTCAAGGGTTTCGCGGTGATGATATCCGTGACCACCACATTCAGCAGATTTCCTGCGCTGCGATGGGCAATGATTCCAATGTTGCTTACAAAAATATTCCGGCTATCAAACCTGTCCTTACTGTAATAAGATTTGTAACATGGATTGTCGCGATGCTCCCAGTCGTAACCAAAGGGGTAATAGTTATAATAACGGTTCCAGAATTCAGAATGATCATCTACCGACCTGCCATAATCATAATCGTAATAGGTGCTTTCTTCATCCTCCGCATCGCCTTCGATGGTATTACAGTTATACAGGCTGTATTCAGGCCGGAAGCCGATGGTAATATTATAAATGGCACCCGGTTCTGCATTCAACAGTTTATCGATATCGAGTGTAAAGCGTTGCCTCTTGTGTAGATCCAGCATCTTATCTTCATCAAGCCGCACCGTATGCTGTACAATGGGAACCGCCACCTGACGCAGCCCGTCATTTCCCGACATATCATTATCCTGAAGAAACTGCGGAATATTACTTTCAAATATTTTAATGATACTGACATCCACTGCATTTAGGTTCACAGCGGTGAAAGGTAAGGTCAGCTTGCCTTCGTGAGGCAGGATATTTCCTTTACCCTCAATACTTACCGAAGGCTTATTGCTTCTAAAATTGATGTTCGATACAAAGTCTTTTTCGAGCGATTTACCAAAAGTATTCTCTATGCCGCCATGCACACTTACCTCATATTGCCCCTCGGCCGCCGTTGGCAGATAAACTTTTACCTCACTTCCGTTGATGGAATAAGTTATCTGCTTCTGATCTGAAACAGAAATAAGCCCGGCCAATTCCTGCGTGATGGCAATGGGATCGCTGAACAAAACTGAAATGTACTGGCCATCAGTATCCACCGCTCTTACATCCAGCACGGTAAAGTTTCCTTTGGCGGGTACCAGGAGCGATTTAGATCCAACGTTTTTGCTTTCTATAGACTTGCCGTCCCACGATATGGATAGGGAATCATCCGTAGAACCCCGTTTGATATCATCAATGGTAAAGGCGTGGATATGCGAATTTTCCTGATGCTGCCATGTTATTTTTAATTTATCTTTTCCATGCTTTGCGGAAAGAATTTTTTCTATTGCTTCAGGCTTTTCAAAATCAGAGGTTTCAATGGCTCCCTGCAAAAACATGGTTTCCTGGTTTCCGCTGCTTCGCAATCCGTATTCTGCAATGCTGAACGAAGGAGTTAATATCTCCACATTAAACACAAAATTTTCGAACTTATCCGGCACCTCAGTCGCCTTACTCAAATGGAAGGTAACCGTGTATAACTTTCCCGGTTTCAGCGGCTGATCGGGTGTAAACTCTATCGTACGCGCATCAATCCATGTCGTTTTTCCTTTTACAGAAGGTGAAAAATTAAAATATTTCTGATTGGTTTCTCCCAACTCATGGGTAGTGGCGGCGTCGGCTGCCAACTGAATCCGCACCGAGGCCGTTTTGGAAATAACACCCGAAGTGAAGCTGGATATAAACTTGCTCACCTCCGGGTCAATCGGAACAAGAGCCCGTTTGTTTGAACATGAAAAAACGGTAAGGAG
Source organism: Chitinophagaceae bacterium (assembly GCA_044463745.1). Lineage (GTDB taxonomy): Bacteria > Bacteroidota > Bacteroidia > Chitinophagales > Chitinophagaceae > Ginsengibacter. The sequence goes on from JBIQMB010000183.1 coordinate 6,391, forward strand.
GAGAGTGAATAAGGCCACAGAAAAGATTGCATTTTTCCGTAATCCGAGACAGCCATTTTGCATGAAGAATCGTTTTATTTTAGATTGACTAAAAATACAAATAAGATTTAGTAAAAGCAGGGTTAATATTTCCTATCATTTTCTTAATAATTAATCTCACCGACCGAAGAGGGTATTTGTCGC
>JBIQMB010000184.1:0-6551 GCA_044463745.1 Chitinophagaceae bacterium
CCGATCAATTGAACTTTGTTTTTTGCTGTACTCATGACTTTGAAATTTGTGCTCCTTTTTTGGGAGCGGTTAAAAAATGATTGCTGATGTTTTTACTTGTTTTTCATCAACAGCACAAAGATGGGGTTGCAAAAAAGCGTTAGTCGGTTTTTAAACGTTTATAGTCGTATGTAGTTGATTGTAACCGTTTGTTGTCGGCTTTACTGGCTGGTAATTAGTGGTTTATGTTAAATTTGGTGATTAATTTAATATGGGAAGGTGCGATGTTAATTTGATTAGAATGATAACTGAATAATACAAGATTGCAGGGAAGCGAATAAATGTTGACTTCCGAAAACCCGGTAATAATGAATTCATAGCCTGTAACACTTTGTATCCGTCATATCCCCAGATTTAAACAATGAAAGTAACTGCTTTTGAAAAGTGGAATAAAATAAAGTTTGGTGCAGGTCACCCCAAAATAAGAAGTACATTTAAGGCGTAACATGTGTCATTTTTTGTGTTTTCTACCCACGTTGATGTGTACGTGGGTAGATTACTGAGTTTTGTTCCCTTGTTTGAGAAATTATGAAACTTACTATCTACAGATTCGTTAACCGGAACGCCTCGGTATATAACAGCTCCTCGGATTTGACAGCACCTTCAACAGTTTAAAATAACGTCGTCCCGATCGTTTGTATATCGCTGGTTGAGATCCCCTGGTTTTGTTTGCTCGAATGTTTTCCACCAGCGATAAAAGGATGTGAATTGTAAATATCTATAGTACCAAGTTGTTGATTGTAATCTTTTTTTATTGCTTTTTTAATGCCTTTCAGTGAATAAAGACAAAATGATATTTATTTTAATAGAATGGAAGAAGATTGTAAATTTGAGACATGTCTTAATGAGAATTAAGTATACCAAAGGAGCGAACCAAAACAAAAACATCGAAATGATGAAACTTAAAACTTTACCAACAAACGAGTGGACCATTGATTTTTGTAATTGGGAAATGCAACGATAAAAAAATGCGGATAGTTTTTGGGAAAGTTCGAAGAGGCCATTCTATTGAGAAAGATTCGCAGTGTCAATATATTTTTAATTAATGTACGCTCAAAACTGTAATGAAGCCAGGTGGAATTGCTTTAAGTAACCTAGAAGTCAAAGAAGATCCTAATAAACCTTGTCCTTCCTGTGGCATATCAGCATGTAATAAAAAGTGTTTTTTAGGAGGAGGACGATAAATGAGTATGGAAAAAATAATCAAAATTGGTTTAGCTGTTTTGTTGTTTGCGTGTCTTTTGGATATGCCGTATGGATTTTTTCAATTGGTTCGCTTTGTGGCTTTGGTAGGTTTTGTAATTTTATCCTTCCAGGCTAATCAGTTGGGCAAACAAACCGAAATGGTTACTTATGGCGCATTGGCTCTGTTATTTCAACCCTTTTTTAAAATTGCTTTAGGCAGAGAACTTTGGAATATCGTAGATGTTATTATTGGCATAGGGCTAATACTCTCTTTATTAAAGAAATCCAAGCCGTCAATTGATTAACTTTAAATATTAAAAGCATTTTGAAATATGGCAAAGAATAAAAAAATACAAGTTGAAGGAAAGGAGATAACAATAGTTATTGAGAAAAATAAAGAATACATCTCTTTGACGGATATGTTGAAAGCTAAAGATGGCGATTTCTTTATTTCCGATTGGCTCAGGAATCGTAATACCATAGAATATCTTGGAATTTGGGAATCTGTTTATAACCCAACTTTTAATTATGGCGAATTCGCCATAATTAAAAGTCAAGCCGGATTAAACAGTTACAAACTTAGTGTGAAAGAATGGGTTGAAAAAACGAACGCAATAGGTCTTAAAGCTACAACCGGAAGATATGGTGGTACTTATGCCCATCCAGATATTGCGTTTGAATTTGGAATGTGGATTAGTCCCAAGTTCAAGATTTATCTTATTAAAGAGTTCCAACGCTTAAAAGAAGAAGAAAATAATCAACAGAAATTAGAATGGAACTTCCAACGAACTTTAACAAAAGTCAATTACCGTATTCATACCGATGCTATTAAAGAAAATCTTATTCCGAAAGAAATCACGAAGCAACAAAGTGTTTTCATCTACGCCAATGAAGCAGATTTGTTGAATGTTGCTTTATTTGGAATGACAGCCAAAGAATGGCGGGATAAAAATCCTGATGCGAAAGGGAACATCCGAGATGAAGCTACTATTGAGCAATTGGTTGTTTTGAGTAATATGGAGAGTATTAATGCTCTTCTGATTCGAAATGAATTATCTCAACAAGAAAGATTGATCGAACTAAACAAAGTGGCGATAACTCAAATGAAATCTTTGTTAGAAATAATAATTTGAAAAAATTGAAATAGGGTGAGAAGACAATCAATCATATTATTAAAAGATCAGACGATCTCGGATAAATACGCGATGCAGTTTTTCTTGAAAAAAAAGAGAATATGCAGAAACTTATCGGGATGCAGATAGCTTTATCAAACTTTGTTTTTTGCGTTTCAGAATGAATTGAAAAGCCGAAACTGTGGGGATAATTATAAGAAAACCGAAATTTGCAACACCGCAAAGTGATTCTACTACAAGGTGTTGAAAATAGAAAATGATTACAACAAAAACCAACGCTTTTGACACATTTGTGTTTCTTCAAACCATTGATCAACAAAACCAAACATACAATCCTGACTTACTGCATCGCTGCGGTCTGGCTTGCAAACGGACTGTTTTGCAAAGTGCTAAACTTCGTTCCCAGGCATGAGCAGATTGTTGCAAGAATTTTAGGGAACGATTATTCGCGGTCGATGACATTACTGATCGGATTAGCAGAAACGGCGATGGCTATCTGGGTTTTGACCCGGTTTAAATCCAGGTTCAATGCTGTCGTTCAGATCATTGTGGTGGTAACGATGAACGTAATTGAATTTATGGTGGTTCCGGATTTGCTCCTTTGGGGCAGGTTCAACATCGTTTTCGCTTTTTTATTTGCCGGAATCGTTTATTACAACGAATTTGTGCTGAATAAAAAACCAAACCTGCAAACTAAAGTATGAACTTTCTGAAAAATCATCCGTTTGCTGTTGAAGCATTTTTTGACAGTTCGATTGTGCTGACATTCGCTGTGCCCAAAGAGCAACTCCAAAGTTTCATTCCTGAGTGTCTGGAGTTGGATACTTTTCAGGATAGATGGGCATTTATTGCCATTGCAATGGTTCAAACGAAAGGATTAAGACCAAAGGGTTTTCCGGCATTTTTTGGCAATGATTTCTTTCTGATAGGTTACAGGATTTTTGTTCGTTATAATAGCAAAGCCGGAAAACGATTAAGGGGTTTGTATATCATTAAGTCGGAAACCGACAAAAAGAAAATGGAATTCTGGGGTAATATTTTTACGCATTACAACTACACAACAACGGATATTGAGCAAACCATAAACGGAAATTTCAAAACAATCAAATCAGAGAAGTCAAAATTTCATCTCACGATTGAGGAGACCGACAGCGAAATACAAATTCCTGAAAACTCGCCGTTTACGGATTGGAAAGATGCACGAAAGTTTGCTGGTCCTTTGCCACATACTTTTACCTACAACAAAGCTGACAACTCTGTTCTTATTATTCTGGGTGTTCGTCAAAACTGGAGGCCGGAGCCTGTTAAGGTGGAGAGTTATAATTTTGAATTTCTCGATAATCTGAATCTTAAAAATGTAGTTCTGGCGAATGCTTTTGAAGTTAAAAACATACCGTATTATTGGGAAAAAGGCAGGCTGGAAAAATGGAAATAAAAAGAAAACCCATACAAGGCGTGTCCAACATCATCCGGTTTAACTGGCACTTTTACCTGATGGCCTCTGTGGTTTTGGTTATCTTGTTTTTGTTCAAAAATCAATTTTCGCAGCAAACGCAAACATTATTGAATGTTGGCATTGCGGTCTCCATCATGACCTTGATAATTTCTCTTCTTGTCTCCTTTTATATTTACGATTTGTCGGACGTTTACCAACTCAAATGGGTTGAAAATGCAAACGACAAAAGGGTGCTGAATATTAACGCGGGTTTTGACGAAACAAGCGATATTATTGTCAGCAAGTTTCCCGGAGTGGATCTGACGATTTGCGATTTTTACGATCCCGATAAGCACACCGAAGTTTCTATAAAACGAGCAAGGCAAGCCTATCCACCCAATGCCAAAACAATTTCCGTCAGTACAGATAAGCTTCCTTTTTCTGAAGAAATATTTGATTTGTCAATCGCGATTTTATCCGCTCATGAAATCAGAAACAGAGCGGAACGGATTCAGTTTTTCAAGGAGCTGAACAGAATCACCAAAGGGCAGATTTATGTAACAGAACATTTGCGCGACCTGAATAACTTTATGGCTTATACCATCGGTGCATTTCATTTTCACTCGCGGCAAAGCTGGTTGCACACCTTTAGCCAGGCGGGTTTGACAGTGACGAGAGAAATAAAATCCACCCCATTTATCACCACCTTTGTATTAGATAAAAATGGAAATACAGATTAAGATAATCGGATTTTTATTAATTGTTCTGTCATTGATTCATGGCATTTTTCCAAAGTATTTTAATTGGAAAGAAGAATTAAGGCCACTGAGTTTGATAAACAAACAATTGATGACGGTTCACACTTTTTTTATTGCGTTTGTGGTTTTTTTATTTGGTGTGCTTTGTCTGACATCCGCTGCAGAACTTACACAAACCAAATTCGGCAAAACCATATCCTTCGGACTTGGACTCTTTTGGGCCACCCGACTTTTCTTTCAGCTATTTATTTTCTCCCCAAGACTTTGGATGGGCAAAGTATTTGAGACGACTGTCCATATCCTGTTTGTTTTCATTTGGATATATTTAAGTGTTGTGTTTTTTTGGGCGGCGATGCAAAATAGTTAGGATAGGTGATGCACAATGGAACAATAAAACCGTCCCTACGGGACTAAATACCTCTCCTTAAATCTATTTCAACCAAAGGGTCGTGCCGCTGGCATCTAAAACCGCTTGTTTTCCTGCGATGAAACTGGGATAATTATGGTACCCTGATGAAATTGGGGGTGAAATAATATAAAAGAATTACGCCGATGGTAGATGAATGAGGATAATTGGTCAACAATTTCATTTATCTTATGTTTTATCATTCAGTTCGTGGATTTCCGTTCAACCTTTCAGGGTTGGTTTAAGTTTTTATGTGGTTCCACCGGTTTCACCGGAGGTTATCAATATTCAAGTCCTTCGGACTTGTTCACATCCGGCGGAAAAGAGGATCGATTAAAAATGGATATACTATTGGTGTAATAAGGTCGTCCCTACAGGACTAAATAATTTTCCTTAAATCTTTTTCTACCAAAGGGTCGTGCCGCTGGCACTTGAATCTACTCCGGTTTTCCGTCATTGGTACGGGATTTTTTTGCAAAAAAAGATGGCGTAATGACACTGCTAAATCCGCGGAGAAAAGGTCTCCCGCAGATACCGCAGAATTGCGCAGAGGTTGTTTTTGCTTCGCAATAACAACGGGAAAAGCAAGGACTATGCGCATCGCGTGTCGGCGTTTATCCGGCCAACTCACCAGAGGTTTCATGGGCAAAAACAGTTTTAGACTCAATCGAAATCTATACTTATAATTTGATTGTACATTAACGGCACAAGCGAGACGCTTGCGCTTAATATGAATTCAGCCTCAAATACAATCGTCATTTTGATCGGCTACGCTCTCTCCTGTCAGGTTGTGCGCTGCATTTGAGGGCGAGCAAAAACATGACAGGTGGGAACAGGAAAGCATCCCCGCACTCAACCTGCCAGGTTCCTCCCTTGTACAAGCCCACGCACAACCTTACGGGTTTTCCGCTCTGTCAAGCTAATGTCATTAGTACTGGTTTATTTCTGGCGAAAAACAATTTGCGTAATGACGGCCGATTCGATTTAAAATCGATATATCTATGGTGCAATAAGGTCGTCCCTCTGGGACTAAATAATTTTCCTTAAATCTATTTCTACCAAAGGGCCGTGCCGCTGGCACTTGAATCTGCTTTCAGCAACCATGAGACCTAAATTCCTCTCAAAAGGAGGGGTGGACGCGATAGTGGACAGGGTGGTTACGTTCATTTCCTATCAAATTCTTCCAAAGGGGCGTGCCGCTGACACTTGAAACCGCTCCTGTTCTTCGATATTATACCTGAAGGTTTTGACAGTCTGTTGGTTTGACAGTGCCTTCCTTGTGCAGATTATTACGAAAAACCTTCCATCTGAATTGAAAAGATTGAATAATATCTCTATCTTGGGTTTGATTTTGTTATCAACAATCATAACAGCTATGGGAATATTCAACTTCTTCAAATCAAGTTCTGACAAAGGACAATTTGTTTCTGAAAGGGAATTTATAAATAACCGCGAGAAGCAATTGCAAATGACGCCTCATACGCTAAAACAATTGCGTGACATGGATATTTCAGAAGACATGGAACTCAAACTTGAATACTTTTTTTATCATTATTGTCCGACTAAAAGTAGGACAAAATTTGCTACAAACTACT
>JBIQMB010000185.1:0-6539 GCA_044463745.1 Chitinophagaceae bacterium
CCAATATCCTATGAAAAACCGAGTTGAAAGTCCTTTCAGACTTTATAATATTTTTATTTTACCAATCTTTTTTAAAATTTTTCAAATATTCATCAAACCCTTTTTTCCGGTAAACATCTTCACCAAAATATTTCAAAACCGGCTCTATCTCGTCGGGCGACATAAAACCGGGTATCGCGGCCGGAGCCTCGTTCAATGAAGTATATATAACGGTTGTTGGGAAACTTAATTGTCCATTGGTCATATATATTGAAAACTCATTCATTTTAGCATCCTTATTGAAACTGAAATCCTGACTTTTCCACTGAATGGTTTCCCTCGTTTCAGCATCAAACTTTACCGGATAAAACTTCTTATTTATATATTCCACCACTTTGTCGTGCTTATACGTCTGTTTATCCATCACCTTACACCAATAACACCATCGGGCATACAGATCGATAATGATGGGGCGTGGATCTTCTTTCATTTTTTCAGCAGCTTCCTCAATCGTCAACCACTGAATTTTTTCTTTGGCTGCCGGTTTCGGATTTCCAAACGAAGTAAGGAAAAAAGACAAGAACAGTAAAAGTGGTTTCATAAGCATGACTCTATAACGTCAATTGTGGAAATATATTGAAGAGGTACTCCTCATTTTTTCATAAATTCTATTGAATACCTCAATCAAGAACCGTACCCTAAAAAAAGGGCTTCTCTTTTCCGGATAAAAGGTTATCTGAGATCAATTATTTCAGCACCCGGATAATCACTTTGCCTGAATGTAAACCTGGAATCAGGAATGACGGGATTTACCTTAAACGATGTAATATTATAAATGTACTTATTACCGTTCTTCTCAAAAACCCTGGCTCCGGCGATATGCGAGGTTGCTTTATCTACCTCCAGTATAACCTTAAAGTATGGTTGCGTTTTATCTACCGGTGTTAGTTCTATCAACTGAATGGTTTTTCCTTTTTGTTTTACCTCATCATTCAGTTTGTATAAAAAATCTTTCTCATAAAAATCAGAAAATAGTTTTTGGGGGGTCAGGGTATTATCCTTAGGATTAACGCGGGTAATCTGCACCTCTCCGGCTGATTTGTCATAGTTGTAAATATTGACTCCGTCCGAAAAAGAAGCCTCATCATCCATGGCGATATAAAACTTCTTACCCTTAATATCGATTGTTCCTTTTCTTGATCCTAAATTCTGACCAGCGCCGTTTTCTACCTCCAGCGAAAATGCGGATGATAAAGTTTTATAGGTTTTATATTTTGCCGAAACTTTTTTGAGTATGGCTGCTGCCTCCGGATCGCTTTTCCCAATATAATTGTTTTGTGCCTGAACACTGTAAACGACGAACGCAAATAAAATCAATAATATCCTTTTCATAATTCTTCTTCTGTTTAATTCTACAATCTATAGACCTGCCCGATACCGAAAAGGTTTGATGACAGAAGCAAAGTAAAATGTTAATCCTGCATTTTGGCGGATGCTTCCTTTACTTTTGCTTCTTTGCGGTACTCCTGCTCACTGTATTCTTTAGCTGCGTTAATGAATGACACAAATAAAGGATGCGGATTTTCAACTGTACTTTTCAATTCGGGATGAAATTGTACCCCTATAAAAAAAGGATGTTTGGGATATTCAATAATTTCTACAAGCCCTGTTTCGGGATTTAGCCCACTGGTTACCATACCGGCATCTGTAAATCGGTCGATGTACTTATTGTTGAACTCCCACCGATGGCGATGTCTTTCATTAATCAGCTCCGTACCATATATTTTATAGGCTAGTGTACCTTCTTTTATTTTACACGGATATGAACCTAAACGCATGGTACCGCCTTTCATGGTTATCTGCTTCTGCTCTTCCATCATGTCGATGACCGGCTCAGGGGTTTGTGGGTCCATTTCGGTGGAGTTGGCTTCTTTGATACCCACTACATTCCGGGCAAATTCAATCGCTGCCATTTGCATCCCAAGACATATCCCCAGGAAGGGAAGCTTATGTTTGCGCGCATATTTTACGGCAGATATTTTCCCTTCTACCCCTCTGTAACCAAATCCCGGTGCTACAAGCAACCCGTCTAACCCTGCAAGCTTTTCGTTTACATTTTCAGGGGTAATATTTTCGCTGTGGATATTGATGACCTGAACTTTACAATTATTCATCGCTCCGGCATGGATAAAACTTTCCAGAATGGATTTGTAGGCATCCTGCAACTCAATGTATTTTCCGATTAATCCGATATTCACCTTTTTAACCGGATGCCTTACCTTATCAAGAAATTCCTTCCATTTACCTAATTCAGCTTCTTTATAATTTGTAATCTGTAATTTCTTCAAAACGATCAGATCCAGTTTTTCGCGCTGCATCAATATCGGCACTTCGTAGATGGTTGATGCATCGAGCGATTCAATAACTGCCTCTTGTTTGACATTGCAAAAAAGAGCCACTTTTCTTTTTATATCATCTGTTAATCTGTGTTCGGTACGACAAATCAAAATGTCCGGATGTACGCCATTGGCGCTCATCAACTTCACGCTTTGCTGAGTAGGTTTGGTCTTTAATTCCTTGGCTGCTTTCAGGTACGGGATAAGGGTTAGGTGAACCACAAGGCAATCCTCGTCCGGCAGCTCCCACTGAAGCTGGCGTACTGCTTCTATAAACGGGAGACTCTCGATATCCCCCACCGTTCCGCCAATTTCTGTAATGACAATATCATAATTATTTTTCTCGCCCAGCAGTCGCATTCTTCTCTTTATCTCGTCGGTTATATGCGGAACAACCTGTACCGTTTTGCCAAGATAATCCCCCTCGCGTTCGCGGTTTATAACAGTCTGATAGATTCTTCCGGTGGTAACATTATTAGCCTGACTGGTTGGGATATTCAAGAATCGTTCGTAGTGTCCCAGGTCAAGGTCTGTTTCAGCTCCGTCGTCTGTAACATAGCATTCACCATGCTCGTAAGGATTAAGTGTACCGGGATCTACATTGATGTACGGGTCAAATTTCTGTATCGTCACACGTAGTCCGCGTGCCTGCAATAGTTTAGCCAATGAAGCTGCAATGATTCCTTTGCCAAGAGAAGAAGTAACACCGCCGGTTACAAAAATATATTTTGCCATAGATATAATTTTTGACCGTCAGAATGTATTATGGATGTATCCGGAGGGTCGTGCAAACTTACAGTTTTCTATTTTGAATGAAGAAATTTGATTCGTTAATTCCAGACAAATTCCGCTCAAATGCAGACAGCATATAAGATAAAAAAATACATGAAAATTCAGGAGGGCTTTATTTTCAATACGGTGAGGTAATTATAAGCCTGTATTAAGGATATAAAAGCAAATGAGAATACAGAGAAAACGGCACAATTGATTATCTGGGATTTATACCCTGCTCATGGTCTCTTCTTTTTATTTCATATACGCTATCAACCACATATTTTTCCATACCTCGCCACGGTAATGGAGATTTATATTCCACATAATGAACCATTATATCCGCTCCGGCATTCTCTAAGAGTATTTTCGCTACACTTTCTTTAGTGACACTGAAATTAAATTCGATGCTCTGAATGTTTTGCCTGAAACCACTCTGAATTATTTTGCCTTCATATGTTTTAAAGATGTATCCTTTTTTCATAAAAGTGTTTAGGGTGCCCGCCTTGGTGCCGCTGCCAAATACCCAGAAATATTTAAAAAAAATAAAAACGCCCAGAACTAATACAAAAACAATAATAATGGTTCTGATCACCTTACGGCTTCGTTTCATATTTGTTATTTTTTACAAATTAACGCAACATAGTTTTAAAAATTCTTTTTATTTAATTGAGGCTATTATCTCAATGATGGATCATTCGTTCAAGTTAAAGGGAGCACTCCTACCTACCAATGGTTATTTATACCAAATAACATCTTGTCACCCGCGCTTGCGACGTTAAAAAGTACTACACTTTCAAATCCAACTTTCTTTTTTAATTCCCTACGTTTCACTATTTTCCGCCATTTCGAGCGATGCCCGTAGAATACCAAACTGCATGAAGGATGAATAAGGCGAGTCGAGAAATCTCCAGCCGACAGTGGATGACACTAGTGGTTTTAGACTCTGTCAAGGCCGATTAGAAGTGAACTATACTTCCGATTACAGGCCTCTTTTCCTATAGCAAGGCGAAATGACATGAAGGAGAGAGAGTGGAAAAACCTGTAAAATTGTGCTTGGGTGTTGTGCGAAAGAGAAACATGACAAGGTGAGCAGAGGGAGCTTATTCCCACCTGTCAGGTTCTTGCTCGCCCTCAAAGCCAGCGCATAGCCTAACAGGAGGGATCGTAACCAGTACCAATGAAGCTTATCGGTTTTTAAACGATCCAGCCGTCATTACGCTATCGTTTTTTGTTAGAAATAAACCAGTCGGAATGGCGTAAGCATGAGAAGTTGAATGCCCGACGGATCTAATCGGTAAATTTCGTTCAGGATGCATCATAAAAAAATGCCCCAATTTCGGGGCATTCAATTTTTTTAACTCAGGGGCCTGGTTTCTTAGGATAAACAGTTTTAGGCCATTCAGGTCTTTCGTTGGATATCATGGGTTTTCATTGGCACGTTCGGCCTTTTCAGTTCTTCTCTTCGGCTATTCGGATTTATCAGGCTTTTCTAAGGATCAGTTAGTTTTGGTCTTTTAAAAGGATATCTTTTTGTTCTCTCTGGTTTGGCAGCGTTGGTTGCGCTTTCTGAATACAAACATAATATGTACAAATGCCGATGCCGGAGTTTTTATATGAATTAACCTGTTTTTTCGACGAATGGACTTTTTATTGGGATGAAGTGAAATGATTGTTTAACAATTATTCTCTTTCATCTTCTCATGAATCCGAAAAAACAGCGAATGTTATTAGTTGAGGGTTAACTTCAACTATATTGCAGTTGGTTTTAACCGACGGTTTGAGAAAAGGCGCATGTATGCTTTAGTCACATTAGACTGAAATCGCCTCTGCACTTTCGATGCAGTTTTAATTTCACTCTTTCCAATCTTGATGTGGGTTTTCCTTTTCACGCTTAAGAAGAAAGCTTCATCCAACGACGCTACGACCGCAAAAGATTTTTCTTTCAGAAAAATAAAGTAACATAAGCATGAAATCGTCTTTTTCCCATGAAGATTTACCAGACTTCCTGGCGATCTTAACGGGAGTCTATCTTTTTTCCCTTTATAGTAACGTTCGGGTAAGAGCCTGGAGACATACGCCGGGTTAGAGGAAGAATGAATCGAAAAAATTTCGTGAACCTTTGGGTCTTGGTGTCCTTGTGGCGGTAACGTTGCGGCAAAAAAATGCCCCAACATTCGGGGCTTTCAATTTTTTTAACTCGGGGCCTGGCTTCCTAAGGATAAACAGTTTTTAGGCCATTTTGGTTTTTCGTTGGATATCATCGGTTTTCGTTAGCATATTCGGACTTTTCGGTTTTTCTTACCGGCTATTCAGATTTGTCAGGCTTTTCTAAGGATCAGTTAATTTTGGTCTTTTTGAAGGATATTTTCTTGTTTCTTTGGTTTGGCGTTGGTTGCGCTTTCTGAATACAAACATAAAAACTGAAAATGGGATTGGTGTGTATTTTACACAAAACGGCCAATCTTGTCGACGAATGGATAAATTTCCCGGATATAAAGAGAAATTATAAAAAGATAAGCCTAATCAACCTTCTGTGCCGACAGGTAATTTTGCACCAGATCACGCACTCCTTCCTCCAGCGAAAACATTTTTTCATTAAATCCGGCCTTAAATAGTTTACCCATCGGTGCGATAACACTTTCTCTGTAAGATGACAGAATATTTTCCGGGATCGGTTTATATTCTATTCTTTCAGGTAAGTCCATCGCTTTGAAGACAGCCCTGGCAACATCATTAAAACTACGGCCTATGCCGGTGCCGGTATTATAAATGCCAGTGGGGAAAGATTTTGGCGAAGTCAGCCATCTCTCTAAAAACCAGCAACAAATCCGGATTACATCTTTTACGTAAATAAAGTCCCGCTGCTGATCGCCCGGGCCAAAAGAAGGTATAGAAGAACCGTAAAGTACAACCTTGCCGGTTTCTTTAATCTCAAAATAACTTTTAAAAGCAACGCTTCGGCTGGCGCCTTTGTGATATTCATTCGGCCCGTAAACATTAAAAATCTTCAGACCGGCAAAGCCGCCTCCTTTTGGCTGATTCAAAATCCACTTGTCAAATTCATTTTTCGATACACCATAATCATCCAACGGCTGCAATAGCTCAATCCGGCTCTCATCATCATCATAGCCATGTTCGCCTGCACCATAGGTGGATGAGGTGGATGCATACACGAAGGGGATATTTTTTTCATTACAAAGACGGTACAGATTCTGAGGAAAAACCAGATTCTGATTGGTGAAATCATTTTTGTAGGAAGTCTTGCCGCCAAGGTGGAAAACAAAGTCTATTTTCTCTTGATCGAGAAATGAGAACAAATTATCCGGAATGATTTTTTGGGAAAAAGTTTTCCCCTTCAAATACTTTTCCTTATCCGGTTTATGAAAATTA
>JBIQMB010000186.1:0-6525 GCA_044463745.1 Chitinophagaceae bacterium
TCAAACCCGCAGGGAAACCCTGGATAAAGATCTTTTTGATTTCAATACCAAAACACAGAAGGATGTATTGAAAAAAATAGAAGTGTTTTTAAAAGAATTTAATAAAGATGGTAAGTACGCATACATACTTTCTTATGAACCCGGATTTATGTTTTACAAGGATTCTACAATGAACATTACGCCCGAGGTTGTACAGGGATTAAATGCTGAATATACTGCATCGAAGAAATAAGTGTTACAATTTGTAAAATTAATTACAGGCTTCTAATGTAGGGTGAGCTATCTTTGGAGAGTTTCAAATAGGAAGAAAATTCTGCATTGTCAGGCCATGCCTTACCCGGATACTTTGCCAGGATCTGATTTATACATTGAAGATATGAATAACATGAACACATTTCGAACCGAAAAATTCAACGAGTTATTTGATGAGGTTATTCAGGAATATCATAAACACAATGATATTTTTTTACAGATTGAAAACCCTTTTGCCTCCGGCACTTTAGAACAACTACTGTTTGCTAAATGCCTCATCGATACCCAACAATGGCACATGGAGGATGAAGTGCGAAACCCTTTGATTACGGCAGAAAAAGGAATGGAATGGAAAAGAAAAATAGATAATTGGAATCAAAAACGTACAGATATCGTTGAAAAAATAGATGATTTTTATTATCGGATATTTCATGAACAGCCCGTACCCGCTGGCGCTCCATTAAATACTGAAAGTCCTGCCTGGGCGATAGACCGGCTGAGCATTCTTGCTCTTAAAATATATCATATGGAGGAAGAAACGCGCAGGAAGGATGTAGATGAAGGCCACCTTAGGCAGTGTAATCAAAAACTGAGTGTTTTAAAAAAACAACGGGTTGATTTGACACGTTCTATCAATGAACTTTTTGAAGATTATCAGGCCGGTAAAAAATATATGCAGGTTTACAGACAGGTGAAGATGTATAATGACCCATCTACCAATCCTGTATTGTACAATAAAAAGAAATAAGATTGGCACGGCAAAAGCATTTATTAGTGATTCGCTTTTCAGCCCTGGGAGACGTTGCTATGACGGTTCCCGTAGTGAAAAATATGCTTGAACAATATCCTGATGTGCAGATTACATTTGTTTCTACAGCATTCGTAGGCCCTCTGTTTCAAGAGATAGAAAGATGTCGGTTTATACCGGCATTTCTACACGGAAAACATAATGGACTGTGGGGTATGGTCAGATTGTTCAGAGAATTGAGATCATTGCAAAAATTCGACTATGTGGTTGATCTTCATGATGTGTTGCGTTCTAAGATGCTTCGATTTTTATGGGCAGTAACTGGTACTAAATCAGTTCATATTAACAAGGGGAGAAAGGAAAAACGACAATTGACGCGGAAAAAAAATAAAATCCTGCGCCAGCTAAAAACTTCCTTTCAGCGGTATGCTGACACCTTTGCAAGAGCCGGATTTCCCATAACACTTGATGACAGTAAGCCCATATTGAAAGCACGGCAAATGCCGGAATCATTTATGAATCAAATCAATCCTGAAAAAAAGTTCTTACTCGGAGTAGCTCCTTTCTCCAAGCATGAAGGCAAAATGTATCCACTGGATAAAATGAAAAATTTGCTGATGTCTTTAAACCAGGTTGGAAATGTTCAGCTCATTTTTCTGGGAAGTAAACAGGAATCTACATTGTTGCAAGAGTGGGCTAAAGAAATCCCGGAATCTATAAATGTTGCCGGTAAATATTCTTTTGAGGAAGAACTTGGAATAATTTCGAATTTATCTTTGGTATTGAGCATGGATTCTGCTAATGTACACCTGGCAAGTTTGTTTAAAGTTCCGGTCATAACAGTCTGGGGAGAAACCCACCCATTTGCCGGGTTTCAGGGTTGGGGACAACCGGATTCTCATAATGTTCAGTTAGATATTCCATGCCGGCCTAGTTCTATTTACGGCCAAAAGAAGCATTTTCGAAAAAAGGATGATTGTATGGTTTGGATGTCGGAACAGGTGATATTAGATAAAATCAAAACATTGATATAAATTGCGTGTTGTTTTTAGAATCCGTCTAATGATAATTTAAAGAACTATGCAAAAATTTACGATAGCCATTCATGGTGGGGCAGGTACCATACTCAAAGAAGATATGACACCGGAGCTGGAAAGTGCATATACTAAAGCCTTGTCTGATGCGCTAAACACCGGCTATGCTGTATTGGAAAAGGGCGGTACAGCACTTAATGCCGTAAAAGCCGCTGTTATGTCGCTGGAAGATTGTCCATTATTTAATGCCGGAAAAGGAGCCGTTTTTACCAAGAAAGGAATTAATGAACTGGACGCGGCTATTATGGACGGTAGTAATCTGGATGCAGGAGCCATCGCCGGAGTAAGGAATATCAGAAATCCGGTGTTGCTGGCAGAAGAAGTTATGTATCATAGCGGTCATGTTTTTTTAGCAGGTAAAGGCGCCAACGATTTTGCCATTAAGCAAGGGGTAAAACTCGAGCCTGACGAATACTTCTTCTCACAATACCGGTATGATCAGTGGAGAGAGATCAGAGACAGTGATATGTATCAGTTGGATCATAAGAATGACCGTCTGGTATCGTTGCTAAAAGATAAAAAATTTGGCACAGTTGGTGCGGTAGCGTGTGATGGTAATGGTAATCTGGCAGCCGCTACTTCTACAGGAGGGATGACAAATAAAAATTATGGCCGGATCGGTGATAGTCCGATTATCGGAGCCGGTACATATGCAAATAATAAAACCTGTGCTATCAGTTGTACCGGACATGGTGAATTGTTTATAAAGGCCGTTGCCGCCTATGATGTCAGTTGCCTGATGGAATACAAGGGCTTATCTCTTCAGGAAGCCTGCGAGGAAGTTGTATTAAAGAAATTGGTGGCCATAAATGGTGAAGGAGGGTTGATTGGTGTGGATGCAAAAGGGAATTGCAGCATGGTATTCAATAGCGCAGGAATGTATCGTGGTTTCCGAAATAGCGAAGGGAGCCATGAGGTTAAAATTTACGGCAACTGATTTATTCTTTTTTTTTGACAAGTATGATATGAAGAAAAAAGCGATTATTCTGGCAGCTTCTACTGAAGGTATGCCCGGTGCTGAAGTGCCCAATCAGTTTATTTCATTGGGAGGAAAGCCATTGCTGTATTATTCAATTCATGCCTTTTTGGAGTCTTTTCCGGATATGGAAGTAATCGTGGTTCTACCTGAAGGGTATGTATCAATGGGGCAGGAAATTGTGGATGGCTATTTTGATGAGAGTCGGGTTGTACTGTGTCAGGGCGGTGAAAACAGGTTTGAATCTGTGCGGCATGGTTTGGCCAGGGTAGAGGATGATGAATACATCGTTTTCATCCACGAAGCTACCCGCTGCTTTGTGACCCCGGATTTGATTTCAAGATGTTATAAAGCGGCCCTGGATCACCAGGCTGTAGTGCCGGTGATATCCTGCCATGATGGTGTAAGATTATATGAGGGAGAAACCTACAGGTCTGTAGATCGCACGGCGGTAAGGTTGGTTCAGACACCTCAGGCATTTCACAGCCGCATTCTGAAGATGGCTTTTGAAATTGATTATAAACCTTACTTTACGGATGAAACGATTATACTTGAGGCCTTTGGTATAAATATTTTTCACATTCCGGGAGAGGAGCAAAATTTTAGAGTAGTTTCTCCGCGGGATCGGCTGCTGGCTTCAGAAATTTTAGAAACGAAAGGGGATAGGTGATATAATTTTCTCTGCGAACAACGCCGCGTTATTCCTTGGTAGCCACAAAGACTCGAAGACAGAAAGGTTCACGAAGTAAAGAACAATCCCTGCGGTCAACTCTGCGTTCTTTTTTCTCTGCGTTTTGACTTCTGGTTGTGCTCGCCACCAAGGCTCGAAGACTCAAGGTTTCACAGCGGTAATAATACAATCTCTGCGGGCAACTCTGCGTTCTTTTTTCTCTGCGTTTTTCTCTTCCCTACACTCGTCTCAAAATCTAATCAAATCAGCAATTCGTTTGACTGCCTTCAAAAGCGGATTCATCCGGTCGGATTCGAAATGGAAATAAGGCTGATTGACTGGGCCAAATTTTTCAAAAAAAAATTTTACACCCGGAATTTCCGAACCTTCAAAATCAAAGAGTAACCCCATGCCGGCGAATTCACGAATAGTTTCGTACAGCAATAAGGCATTGGCATCCGATGCTCTTCCATCCTGTGTGGTGGCAGACATCATATAATAAATCCGGTTTTTATCTTTTAAAAACAAAGCAACAGAAAGTGTCTCTCCTTCAGCAGAAATCATTTTTCGAACCAGCGCATGACCGGAAGAAAAAAACACCGAAACCAATTCCTGAAACTGATTTAAATGAAAAACTGAAAGCGTTTTATTTTTCGGTAAAACATACTCTCTATACATGCCAAACATTTCATCCGGAACAGATTCGGCATATCGCAACGGCCGGCGCAAAGCTTTATCAATCAGGTCTTTTCTGAAATTTTCTTTTATCTGATCAAACGGCCGGTTCAAATCCAGAATAAAATTGCATCTCTCCCTCACAAAATCGACCCGGTTGGTATAATTAAGATACAGGCTGACCGAACTGCAAATCTCAGAAGCTCTGTTAAGAAAAGCCCGGATGGTTTCAGCATCCAATTCCTTCTTTGAAAAAACTCCCAACTGTTGCACAAACGGAGGCTGAAAAGCATAGGTTACACCAAATTTCTTTTTGACAGGCAGGGGCATCACACTTTGTGATTCACTATCCATTAGTGCGCACCATCCTTCGCACATGTGATCCAGATATACAGAACGAGCATAAATCAGATTAGCCGAACTATGGTTTATATGATCATCCCACTCTGCTTTATTTATCTGTTCATTGGTATAAAACTGTATATCCATAGCAGTCAGTTGGGTAGTTCCAGAAATTTTTTCAGATTAAAACTTCTGACATCAATATTAAAGGAAATGGTTTTCCAGAATTTTTTTCCGGGAGGCAGGGTTTGCCTGTAGTAATCCCTATAAACTTTACTGTAGATTACAGGTATGTAAATCTTGACGAGGCCTTTGATTAGATCTAATTGCAGGCCGGCATCAAATAAAATCTTTCCGGTCTCCGCATCCTTTTCCCAGGCGCCGGAGTAAGTACCAAGGTCCATAAAAGCTTTCAGACCGATGTGGAACGGTAGAACCTGCAACGGATTAATCTGAGAAGGTATGTCGGTCGTGAGGTTGAGTGCAGACAACCAATTATCTGAAGTGCCGACTTTGTTGTTTAATAAATCCGTCCTTACTTTAAACCCACCATCTCTGATCATGATTTGTTGTGATGCCAATCCATCATATTCATTTCTTCCCAGAAAATAATTAGAATAAGTATAATCTTCAAGACCATTGGGGCCTGTCATGTTAAAGCGGTATCTGCCATACCTCCAGCGGGGAACAGATTGATCCGTATAGATCAGCTTGCCGGCAAAAAATCTGGCTAATAAACCACCCTCCTTCGGGTAATTAAAATACTGATTAATGTCGGCCGTAATTCTTAGAAAGCCATCGCCTTGCTGAACCATTGCCTTGTACGAAAATGGATACAACTCCCTCGAATTATTATTTACAAAAGCAAGCTCATTGAGGTATCGATGGGTTTGAGGATAAGAAATTATTTCAGTATTGTGAACGGTATCGCGCCTAAACGCCAAAGATTTTTCCGAAATAAGATATGTTTTCCATTGTAAAAATTTTTCAGATCGGCTAAGTGGATCGTTGTTTCTGAAGTTGAGCCGTAAGGCAGGAACGATCTTGACGAAGTCCATGAAATTTTTCTTTCCTGTGGAATCAGTGAAAGAATTCATGTCGAACCTTGATGCTGCAAGAGATGGTTCTATCTTTCTGATTTTTCCATAGGAAGTAAAAGTATATCCGATTCGGCCTATACCGGTGAGTGTACCGCTACCTGTGCCTATCATCGGTGCCATAAAAAAATGAAAGGGTGGTTCGGGTAAGGTGTAATTGTGCATCAACATTCCAACCATCAATTTGTCGTAATGGTTATATCCGATAGCCGGCGCGATGAAAAGGTAATTATACTTGTCTGTCTGATTTAAATTAAAGAAAGAACTGATCTTGAATTGTTTGATAGTTCGTGGGTTGATGTCTCCTTTTGTTTTCAATAAATCGAAAATAGAATCAAGATTTCTTCCGCTCGTTTCTTCAAAAACTTTTTTAAAATCTTCAGGATAGAGGTGTTTAAATTTCCATTGATCATAGTAACTGCGCATGCCTTCTCTGAAGGTTTCTGCACCCAGGGTTTCTTTTAATTTCTGTAGCCATAAAACGGGTTTGTAATAGATATCCGTAAAATAATTGATCTCCGAATATTCCTGGGCCGACAAATCCATGGGCTGATCGGTTTTTTCTGCAAGTGTGTATCGGTAAAGGACATCCTCAAAGTTTTCCGGTAATCTTTTCGAGATAAAATTTTTAGATGTTTTACCGGACGAAGTCTTTCCTGTAGAAATTTTAG
>JBIQMB010000187.1:0-6464 GCA_044463745.1 Chitinophagaceae bacterium
AGAACAAAATGATAACCAGTTGACACTCTTCGATTTATAACGCAACGCTAATGATTTATTGTTTTTTCTTTCAAACGCTGTCGGGTCTCCTGTCCACAAGCCATCGCACGGACGCCAACAGGAGTGAAAGAACGCTGTCGGGTCTGCAACGCACAAGCACACACGGACGCCAGAGGAGTTAGAAGTGCCCACGAGAAGAGTGAAAAATAAAGTTACAATTACACGAAACTCTATAAAATAATTCCCAAAATCCGATATACGGGCTAATTAGCCCGCTTTTCATTGTTAACTTCGCACACTTATGCTTTGAGGATTAACGGAAAGGGTTGTCTGTTTTTTGAAGATGAAAGATTTATTCCATAAAACAAATAGTGAAAAGTAGCAAGACATTCATCAAAACAAATAATACCGAACAAATAAAACAGAATCATAAATAAACAAAACATGAAAAAACTTTTTTATGCTGCAATAATTACCCTTCTGGCGGCATGTCAGCAATCAGGGGTTAAGCAGTTTGCCGTTTCAGGAGAGCTTAAAGGAGCGGAGGATCAGAAAGTGTTTTTAGAGCGCATCCCTTTCAATCAGGGTTCGCCTGAAGTATTGGATACCGCTGAAGTAAAAGACGGAAAGTTTAGTATGAAAACCACATCAGGTGAAGAAGGGCTTTATAGAATTCGTTTTGAAAACAACCCGGGTTTTGTGGTCATAAACGATGTGAGTGATCTGGTACTGAATGCTAATGCGGCTGATTCAACTTTAAAAACGGTTAAGGTTAGTTCTCCTTCAACCTCTTCTTTATATAATTTCATTCTGACCCTTGACAGCATACACACCCAATTGTTGCAGGATGATCAGGCAAGGCAAATCTATATGCAAAGCGGTAATGATAGCATGGCCGCGCAAATTTCGGAGTCGTTCAATAAAACGCAGAAGTATAGCAATGATTATATAACCAAATATGCAGACACAGCCAAAAGCCCTGTGGTTGCACTTTTTGCATTGAGCTATGCCATGGATGCAGGCCAGGATGTGGTTACAAATTTATTGGGTAATATTAAGAAGAAATGGCCGAATAACACTTCTGTGAAAGAAGTAGCCGCTCAGTTTGATGCATTTACTCAAGCACAAAATGGACAAGGCCAGATGCCACCTCAGCAAGGGCTGGAAGTAGGAACCAAGGCACCTGATATAACCATGGACGACCCGGATGGCAAGCCGTTTTCTCTGAGTTCACTCAGGGGAAAATATGTTTTGGTTGATTTTTGGGCAAGCTGGTGCGGACCATGCAGGGCTGAAAATCCAAATGTAGTTTCAGCATATCAGCAATATAAAAACAAAAACTTCACCATCCTGGGTGTTTCACTCGATCAATCAAAAGAGAACTGGTTACAGGCCATTAAAGATGATCACCTGGATTGGAAACAAATTAGCGACCTCAAATTCTGGGAGAGCGCAGCCGTTCCATTGTATAAGATCCAGGGAATTCCGTACAATGTTTTGGTGGATCCCGAGGGAACCATCATCGCCTCTGAGCTTCGCGGCCCGGCACTTGAAGCCAAGCTGGCAGAAGTTTTGAAATAGGGTGATTTAATTTTTCACTTTTCTAACACGATATTTAAATCCCTCATTCTTTTTATCAGTGAGGGATTTTTTTGTTTTCAGTTCTTAACTTCTGCATGCGTTTCTCAATCTTTAAGTTTTCCGGCGTTCACTCTTCATTCATGAAAAAGGCTTGAAAAAAGTTTTCCATACATATCTTGAATCGTATAGAGGGCTGTCGCAGCCTACATGGATGCTGGCCATTGTTATGCTCATCAACCGCACGGGAGCTATGGTTTTGCCTTTTCTGGGCATATACATGACGAGCGTATTGGGGTTTACCTTGGAGCAGGCAGGGCTGGTATTGAGCTGCTTCGGTGCAGGGGCAGTTCTGGGATCTGTGGCCGGAGGCTGGCTGACCGACAAGTTTGGGCACTTCAAGATTCAAACCGTAGGATTGGTAGGTTCCGTACCTGTGTTTCTCATTCTTCCGTTTCTTACATCTGTAACTTCATTGGCCATTGGAGTTTTTTCATTGAGTTGCATCACAGACATTTTTAGGCCCGCCAATTCCGTTTCCATCTCCCGCTATGCCCGGCCTGAAAATATTACCCGCGCTTTTTCATTAAACAGAATGGCTTTAAATCTGGGCTTTTCCATTGGCCCCGCGTTGGGCGGTTTTTTTGCAGCCATTTCTTTTCACCTGTTATTTTACGGAAATGCGTTTTCAGCAGCGGTAGCGGGTGTTGTATTCTATTTTTACTTTCACAAAAAAGAAATAGAAAGAAAGAATAACCAATTAATTAAATCAGATAACGCGGAGAAGCCCAAAGGTCGCTCGCCCTGGCTTGACCGGCATTTTGTAATTTTCAGCATACTCTGTTGCCTCTACAGTGTTTGTTTCTTTCAGTTGCTCAGCACCCTGCCCTTGTATTATAAAGATGTTGCTAAATTGAGCAGTTGGGATATCGGATTTTTGCTGGCTTTTAATGGTGTGGTTGTTTTTGCATTAGAGATGCTGATTGTTAGTATATCGGAAAAATATCTAACCACGAGCCGCATTATTGTTACCGGACTTGTCATTTGTGGCCTTTCGTTTTTGGTTTTATTATTGGGTATAAGCCTGGGAATTCTTTATCTGTCGATGTTTCTTCTTTCCGTTTCTGAGATATTAGCCATGCCTTTTATGGCAACGGTGGCCATCCGCAGATCAACGCATGGAAAGGAAGGAGCTTATATGGGATTGAATTCCTTATCCTTTTCGGCTGCTCATATCCTGTCGCCTATTTTAGGTACGGCCGTAGCAGCCAGGTTTGGTTACGACAGCCTTTGGGAAATCACGGCAGTACTCAGCATAATTACTGCCGGTGGCATAGCCTGGAACCTAAGCCGGATGGAGAGGGGAAGGTCGCGAAAATTAATACCCGTAGCCGAGGAGGTAAATGATTTTAACTGATGGTCCGAATGATTTTTAATATCTGCAAAGCCCTTTTGCTTCGCGGTTTTCCGATAATTATTAAAATTTTCGTTGGCGACCTTGAAACAGGCCAATATTGTATCCGGCTCTTATAACCGGCAACATTCGCTCGTAGTTATCGATGTAAGGCGAGTTCTTGTTGCCCAGAAAATCTCCTGCAATAGAAAAGTAATAATAGGTATTCACACCCTTCATACGGCCACCTGCATAGCCTACACCCAGCAAGAAGCTTGGCGCTTCCAGATTCCATTTTTGATTCATGGTAGAATTGCCGGGAAGATATTTGAGGCTAATAAAATTATATTCATACTGTGCCGAAACAAAGAGAAAACTTATGGGAAAAATTCTTACGAAAGCTCCCGGGCCGATGGTTGTTTTTCTCCACTTAGCCGGACTATTGTAATCGCGTTCGGCGGCATAATTCACGTTCACGTTAATTCCGGCATCCAGCCAGTCTGTAAGGCTGATACCCAATTGTGGCGCTATGCCAAGGTTGGTTGTATAACTGGCAAACCCTAGATTGAGCGAGCCACCGGTAAAAAGTTTCTCTTTACTGAAACGGGGGGAACTTTCCTGCTGCTCGCCTCCCCTGTATTGTCCGTATGTGCTGAGGGTTCCGAATACAATTGCTAATAAAAAATATTTTTTCATGATATACCTGAATTTCGCAGAATGCAATCTAAAGTTAACGGTTTGTTTTTCATTACAATGATTTCATAAAATAAATTGGTGTGGGAGAATGCCGGGGTTAAGCACTTAAAATTTTTGGCGGTATTACGGAACCACCCCATGCGACATGTGCGTTGAAATATCTTGGATTAACACGCTGTCGGGCCCGCATTGCACAGATCAGCGCGTCGGACGCCAACAGGTGTTTTTTGCAGGCGCAGGTCTCCCGTCCTGTGCCTTTAGCGTTACTAAGAATAAGTATTTAAAAATTGCATTCAAAGTAGGTACTACATTAAATTTTAGCGGTTTTGCTAAAACCACCCCGTCTGTCACGTGCCTGAAACTCCTTTAAATGATGGACATTCGAACTGGCACGTGACATCCACTCCTCCTTTTGAGGGGAATCTGGAGAGGTCTGTTTACTGTTGCAAGAATTGATCAATTCAAAAGAGCAAAATAAAATGCTTCACTTTACAAGAACTTTCTCACCTCTAAAAGTCCATGGCTCTCGTGAGACCTGAATTCCCCTCAATTGGAGGGGTGGACGCGATAGCGGCGGGGGTGGTTACTTATTTTTCCCTGGCGCAGGTCTCCCGTCCTGTGCCTTTACGTTACTAAGAATAATTACTTAAAAATTGCATTCAAAGCAGGTACTACATTATTTTTTAGCGGTATCAGAAAAACTTCCCCTTCTGGCACATGCCGAAAGATTTAAAATTAACACGCGGTCGAGTTCCCTTCGCACAGATCAGCGCGACTGACGCCAACAGGTGTGCCCAAAATCTAATAAACAAAACTGCCGGTCAGTCTGATATCTTCAGATGACGACCCAACCATAATTTTGAATTCACCGGGCTCTATTACATGCTCCATTTGTCTGTTCCACAACTTAAAGTCATCAATAGGAATGGTAAATTGGAGTTCCTTACTTTCCCCTGCATTTAAATGAACTCTTTCAAAACCGCGCAGGTTTTTTTCATACGTGGTAACACTACTCACCACATCGCGGGTATAAAGCTGAACAATCTCATCGCCGGCCATCCTGCCGGTATTCTTAATCTTGACCTTTACAACAACTTTTTCGTCAGATTTAAGCCGGTTATCGATTTCCAATCCCGAATATTCAAAACTTGTATAGCTTTTGCCAAACCCAAACGGAAATAACAACCCCTTGATTTTCGCACTCTCTCCCGCATCGCTTTGTGCATAAGGCTTTGTAGGAAAGTTCATCGGAATCTGCCCTACCGATTTTGGCCAGGTCAGGGTCAGTTTTCCTCCCGGATTGAGATCACCCGCCAGGGCTTCAGCTATTGCTTGACCACCCTTCACACCCGGATAACCAGCGTAGAGAATGCCATCGATGTTTTTATTGATCCAGTTAATACCCATCGGCTGCGAACCGATTAATACAACCACTACGGGAATACCGGTTTTATATATCTCCTGAATCAGCAAATTTTGAAACCCGGGCAGCTCGAGCGTTGTTCTGCTTTTACTTTCACCGGCTGTTTTTGTATTGCCTCCCAATACCACAATGGCCAGTTCAGACTGCCTGGCGGTGTTGACCGCTTCGCGAATCATATCCCATTCATTTTTATCCGGTTCTACAGGCAGAATTTCGCTTTCAGGCCAGGACTTGTCCACTAATTCGCACCCCTTCGCATACAATACATTTTCCTTTCCAAATCTGTCTTCTATTCCTTTCAAAACACTGATGCTTGGCGAATGCAGTGGTCCGTAGTGTGTATGGGCATATCCCACATCCGTAGCATTAGGCCCGATAACGGCAATTTTTTTGGCACCGGTCAGGGGCAGAATATTTTTTTCATTTTTCAGCAGAACAATACTCTCACGTGAAGCCTGTAATGCCACCTGTTGGTGGGCTTCACTGTTCACAATTCGCTTGCTTTCATTACCATCCTTTACATAGGGTTCATCAAAAATACCTACCCTGAATTTTACGGACAGCACATCCCTAACCCGACTGTTAATGGTATCCATCGGAATCCGGTTTTCTCTCACAAGTTGCCGCAGATAAATGATAATGCTATCCGGCATATTGAATGTTGTCCGCACATTCATCCCCGCCATAAAGGCCTGGTAAACGGCTTCCTTCAGATTTGCTGCTGTAGCATGTTTGCTATAAAGATATTCGAGTGCATCGCTATCGCTGACCACGTATCCGGTAAATCCAAACCATTTGCGCAGCACATCTATAAGCCAATAGCTGCTACCCGAAACCGGCACACCGTCATAATCGTTGTATGAACTCATTACACCCATCAGGTTGGCCTCTTTAATTACCCTTTGAAAGGGATATAACAGCAGGTCAATTACTTCACGTGGAGCCAATTGCGGATCGGTTCGCGCCATGCCTTCCCGGGCTCCTTTATTGGCGCTGTAAACCGCAAAATGCTTGGCAGTAGCGGCAGTATGCTCCTGAATGCCTTTGGTCATCTCTATCCCTAACTCAGCCGTGAGGTAAGGATCTTCGCCATATACCTCTTCCAACCTTCCCCAGCGCTGGTCGCGCGCTACATCCAAAATAGGCGCATAAACATTGGTGTATCCCAATGCCCTGGCTTCTTTGCCGGTTATCTGTCCCATTTGCTTCACCAGATTCCTGTTCCAGGTCATGCCCATATTTAACTGAGTAGGGAAACCCGTGGCTTCATAAGCTTCTATCCCTCGAATTCCTTCGTTGGTAAAATCAACCGGAATGCCAAGGCGGGTTTGCTCTATAAAAAAACGCTGTACTTCGTTCATCGCCCAAACATGT
>JBIQMB010000188.1:0-6442 GCA_044463745.1 Chitinophagaceae bacterium
TGCCGTCAGGCTACGGTAGCTGGCCTCATCAGCCGCCAGTTCTTTAAGCACCTCCATCTCTGTACGCGCATGGCTAAGCATATCCACAAAATTGTAAACGATAACATTGATATCATTATTCAGCATGTTATGAATATTATCCACAAGCTTATGTGCATCCTGATGATTGGTAATCTTGGTATAGCTGTATTTCAAATTCTGCAAGCGTTCCCTTGCAAGTTGTGCTTTGAAAAACTCCTCTTCAAATAAATTCTTACCCCCGTCTTCGTCATCGTTTTTCCATTCAGCAGGGAATTTTTTCTCTAATTCCAATGGCGTTAGCCCTGAAAAAATAGCATTGCGGCTGTATTGAGTAGCTGTGGGCAGAATGGAATAATAAGTCTCTTCTTCCTGAATACGGAATCTTTGATTAAACAAGGGCTGTATTGCCTTCCACTGGTCAAAACGAAGGTTATCGATCAAAATAAAAAACAAAGGTACGCCGGGCTCTACATGAGGCAGAACCTTAAACTTCATCAAGTTGTGGCTCATAATAGGTGAATCAGCAGCCTTATTGGTAACCCAATCACTGTAGTTTTTTGAGATAAATTTGAAGAACTCGGTGTTGGCTTCCTTCTTCTGTGTTTCAAATACCTCCTGCATTTCGGGGCTTTCACTCTTCTTCATCTCCAACTCCCAATACACCAGCTTTTTATAAATATCCATCCATTCCCTGTGATCCGGATTATCGTTCAAAGCCATAAATAACGCCCTGAAATCCTGTTGGTAGGCACTGGTTGTTTTTTGTGCTACCAATCTTTTATTGTCAATAAGTTTTTTGAGCGAAAGCCACACCTGGTTTGGGTTTACGGGCTTTATCAGGTAGTCACTTATCTGTGATCCGATGGCTTCATCCATCAGGTTCTCCGTTTCATTTTTTGTAATCAGTACAATGGGAATATCTGCTCTTTCCGACTTTATTTTTTGCAACGTTTCAAGCCCAGTCATCCCCGGCATACTTTCATCCAGCAACACCACATCCACTGCATTTTCTTTTACAAACTCCAGCGCATCATAGCCATTGCTTAATGATTTAATATCGTATCCTTTTTTTTCAAGAAACATAATCTGCGACTTCAGGCTGTCCATTTCATCATCTACCCATAAAATTTTTGCTGTACCCATTGTTTCAATATCAGAATTATAAATTGTTACTAAAGTCTTACAAATATAAATTATTACTGTCCCATATTTTATCTTTGTCTGTCTGGCCCCTTACAATTTAACATCCTAACGGCAATACATGTCCTTCAGAAAGATAATAAACGATCCGGTTCATGGTTTTATAACGATTAATGATGAATTGATTTTTGAGGTGCTGCGTCATCCATTTTATCAACGTCTCAGACGCATTCATCAGATGGCGCTGGCCTACCTGGTTTATCCCGGTGCCGTACATACCCGGCTCAATCATTCATTGGGGGCTTATCACCTCATGGCCAATGCGCTTCAGATTTTAAGAAACAAGGATGTTCATATATCGAAAGAAGAAGAACAAGGGGCTAAACTGGCCATCCTGCTGCACGATATTGGTCATGGCCCCTTTAGTCATGCGCTTGAAAGCCAAATAGAAAGCGGCATGCACCACGAGGATGTAACCCTCATGATCATGGAGAGGCTTAATGAAGAAATGGGTGGCGCACTGTCGCTTGCCATCGATATTTTTACCGGAAAAACAGAGAAGAAATTTCTTCATCAGCTTGTGAGTAGCCAACTGGATGTGGACAGAATGGATTACCTTATCCGGGATAGTTTTTTTACCGGCGTGAGCGAAGGAGTGATCGGCTACGATCGGATTCTGAATATGCTTTGTGTTCATAACAATGAGTTGGTGGTAGAAGAAAAGGGGATTCAGTCTATTGAAAAATTTCTGGTTTCGCGCAGGTTTATGTACTGGCAGGTATATTTTCACAAAACGGTATTAAGCGCGGAGAAGATGCTGATCCATATTCTATCGCGCTCCCGTGAGATGGAGATCCCGGCAGCCTCGGGTATTTTAAATTCTTTTTTAAAAGAGAATAAAAAACCGCTCACCGAACGACTGGACGATTTTTGCAAACTCGACGATTACGATATTGTTTATTCTATTAAAGAATGGGCATATCATCCCGATAAAGTTTTGTCTGATCTCAGCAAGGGACTGATAAACCGGAATCTGCTCAAAATACGTTTCTATCCTGAACCGGTATCAGCGGAGTATCTGACCCAAAAAAAGAAAGATGTGCAACATCATCTGGGCTTAAGCGAACAAGAAAGCAGCTATCTCGTTTTCACCGGCGAGGTGGAAAGCAAAACTTATGACCCGGTCAAAGACCACATCCATATCCTGTTCAAAAATGGCGAGGTCAGAGACATTTCGAAGGTAGATAACCCTTTGATTAATCAAACCTTGTTCGGCACGATAAAAAAATTTTACATTTGCTACCGGAGTTTCTGATACTAAATACAATACATCACCCAATTTATTAAATTATTCATGGAGTTTACTGCGCGCCAAATAGCTGAAATAATAAACGGTACGGTCGAAGGCGATCCCGAGGTTAAGGTTAATAATTTTGGGCGAATTGAGGACGCTGCGCCGGGCGAACTTGCTTTTTTGGCCAATCCGAAATATGAAGAGCACATCTACAAAACACAGGCCTCTGTCATCATCGTTAATCAATCTTTTGTTCCGGAAGAAAAGCTCAGCGCCACCCTCATCAAGGTTCCGGATGCTTATTCGGCCTTTGCAATGTTGCTAACGGAGTATGAAAAAATAAAGAGACAAAACTTATCAGGAATTCAACAACCCGTATTTATACATGCCACGGCCAAAATAGGTAATAATGTATTTATCGGTGCTTTTTCTTATATAGGGGAGAATGTGGTACTGGGTGATAATGTAAAAATTTACCCGCAGGTATATATTGGCGAAAATGTAGTGATAGACAAAAATACGGTCATTTGGCCGGGGGTAAAAATTCATCATAACTGCGTCATTGGCCAGAATGTTTCGATACATGCCGGAACGATTATCGGCGGTGATGGTTTCGGTTTTGCTCCACAGTCAGACGGATCTTATAAAAAGATTCCACAGATCGGGAATGTGGTGATCGAAGATTTTGTGGAGATAGGTGGTAATGTAACCATCGATCGGTCAACCGTGGGTTCTACCATTATCCGCCGGGGAGCCAAGCTGGACAATCTCATTCAGATTGCTCACAATGTGGAAATAGGAAACAATACGGTGATTGCTGCCCAGAGCGGCATTAGCGGTAGTACCAAGATCGGAAAAAATGTGATGATAGGCGGCCAGGCCGGAATTGTTGGCCACCTACATATTGTAGATGGCGTAAAAATCAATGCACAAAGTGGTGTAACCAAATCGATAAAAACCGAAAACCTGAAGGTAACCGGAACCCCTGCCTTCGATTATACCCAATCGCTTCGCAGTCAGATTCTGAATCGCAATTTACCTGCTTTGGAAAAGCGCATTCAGGAACTGGAAGAAAAAATTTCAGAGCTTTTGCAAAAAAAAGAAGGTTAATTTTTACCCAATGATATAAGTTATTTTGGTATTATAATACTGACATAGCTATTGAAATGAATAGTTTTGCTATTTTCGCCCAATGGAAAATAAGCAGCCAAAGGAAACATATTACCAGCATACTCTGCGTGAGGAAGTTACAATTTCAGGAGCTGGCATTCATACAGGCAAATTTGTCACCATGACTATTAAACCGGCAGCTCCTAATGCCGGCATAAGCTTTCAGCGGGTTGATCTGCCGGGCAAACCCATCATTAAAGCCGATGTAGATAATGTAGTGGAAACCAACCGAAGCACTACGCTGGAGGCCAATGGAGGCAGAATCAGCACCGTTGAGCACCTGATGGCTGCACTCACCGGGCTTGAAATTGACAACGCACTAATAGAAATAGATGGCGAAGAAGTGCCCATTCTGGATGGCAGTGCCGGTGAGTTTGTCGATTACCTGACCAAGGCTGGCGCCGAGAAACAGAACGAAGAAAAAATTTATTACAATATTCATCATAATATATCGCTGGTAGATACGGATAAAAAAGTGGAAATGGTGGCACTGCCATACGACCGCTATCGTATTAATACCCTGATTGACTTCAATAGCAAAGTGCTGGGCACCCAACACGCCGACCTCAAAGACATTTCTGATTTTAAAACCGAAATAGCCGGAAGCCGTACCTTCTGTTTCTTTCATGAACTGGAAGCATTGCTGGCCAATAACCTGATCAAGGGAGGAGATATCAACAATGCCATTGTGGTGGTGGATAAGCCGGTGGATGAATCGCAGGTAGAAAGAATCTCCAAAGTCTTCAACAAGAAAGACATTAAAATTAACGACGCCGGCATTCTGAACAATCTCACACTCAGATTTCCGAATGAACCTGCCCGCCATAAACTGCTGGATGTGGTGGGCGACCTGGCATTGGTGGGCGTACCTTTCAAGGCGCACATCATCGCCAACAGACCCGGGCACTCAACTAATATCCGGTTCGCAAAAAAAATAAAAGAGCATATTAAAAAATATAAATACAGGGACGAACTGCCCAAGTACGACCCCAATGCTACACCGGTATTAGATATACAACAGATAGAGGCTACCCTGCCCCATCGCTACCCTTTTCTTCTTGTTGACAAAATCATAGAACTGGAAAAAACCCGGGTAGTAGCTGTGAAAAATGTAACCTACAATGAGCCCTTTTTTCAGGGACATTTTCCTGAAAACCCGGTTATGCCCGGGGTGCTGATTGTAGAAGCACTGGCCCAGACAGGCGGCCTGTTGGCCATTCCGCGTGATACGGAAGATAAATACGATACACTTTTTTTAAAAATAGATAATTGCCGATTCAAACAAAAAGTAGTGCCGGGCGATACACTGATTCTTAAAATGGAACTCTTGCATCCCATCCGCAGAGGCATTTGCGAAATGAAAGGAACGGCCTTCGTCGGAGATAAGATCGTGGCTGAAGCCATATTGATTGCACAAATTATTAAACGACCCAATAACCTATGATTAGCCCCTTAGCACATATACATCCTGATGCAAAAATTGGTAAAGACGTGCGGATTGACCCCTTTGCCTTCGTGGAAGGAAAAGTGAATATTGGTGACGGATGCCATATAATGTCCGGAGCATCTATTCTTGATTATACCACCCTCGGCGAAAATTGCAGGGTATTTCCCCATGCTACTGTGGGCGCCATTCCGCAAGACCTTAAATATGACGGAGAAGAAACCACCGTTGAAATTGGCAACAATACCACCATCAGAGAATGTGTTACTATCAACAGAGGAACGCGCGACAAGTGGAAAACAGTGGTCGGTAATGATTGTTTGCTCATGGCTTACTGCCATGTGGCCCACGATTGTATTATTGGCAATAACGTAATCATTGCCAATGCAGTTCAACTGGCCGGTCATGTCGAAATTGGTGATTATGCCAGCATTGGCGGCCTGGCAGCTGCTATTCAATTTTCAAAAATTGGTGCGCATACATACATCGCAGGAAGCTCAGAAATTATCAAAGACGTGCCGCCGTACATCAAAGCCGGTCGTGTACCGCTCAGTTATGCCGGTGTCAATTCTATCGGGCTTCAGCGCCGGGGCTACAGCACTGAAATGATCAACAACATTTCAGAGATTTACCGCATCATTTACCTGCGTGGGTATAATACTTCGCAGGCCATCGAAAGCATAGAAAAAACAATTCCTGAATCGGAAGAAAAAACAGAAATCCTCAATTTTATCCGAAACAGTAAGAAGGGTATTTTAAAGATGGCGTCTAAAGATATCATCGAAGAAAACGCAGCCAGCTCCTAATTCCCTATCGCATGAATATTGCGCTCGATCATATAGGCAAAAGATTCAATGCCGAATGGATATTTAAGCAATTCAGCTACGAGTTTAAAGCCGGTGAAAGGTATGCCATCACCGGGCATAACGGATCCGGTAAATCCACCCTGCTACAAGTGATCGGTGGCTATCTGCAACAAAACAGTGGCACCATTTCTTACCGGCTCAATCAGCTTGTTATAGCTTCTGAAAATATTTACAGGCACACCGCCATTGCTGCCCCATATCTTGAACTGATCGAAGAAATGACCTTGCGTGAGTTTCTCACTTTTCATAGTCGCATGAGACCATTCATCAACGGATATTCTATCTCTGACATTGCGGAAACCGTTTCACTCAGCCATGTACTTGACAAACAAATCAGGTATTACAGCAGTGGTATGAAGCAAAGAGCCAAGCTGGCACAAGCTTTTTTTACGCAGGCAAATCTGCTTCTGCTTGATGAGCCCTTAACCAATCTGGATGCACAGGGTGCGGAGACCTATTACCGGCTCATTGATTATTTTACGGGTGAAAAGACCGTTATTATCAGCA
>JBIQMB010000189.1:0-6420 GCA_044463745.1 Chitinophagaceae bacterium
CCAAAAGGAAGTATGCAGCCGAAAAGCCTCTTCCATCTTGAATCTGTATCCGTGTAGCCACGTGTAACGCGAACGTTGCGGGTTTAATGCCTATTTTTGCTCAATAAAATAAACATAAGTGAACAAACAGGATATTGCCGATCTTGACGATATAAAATTGCTTGTTGACACCTTTTATACCAGGGTCAGGGAAGATGAATTATTAGCTGATATTTTTAATGAGCGGATTCAGGATCGCTGGCCCCAACATCTTGAAACGATGTATTCATTCTGGCAAACATTGCTACTTGAAGATCATACCTATTTTGGAGGACCGTTTCCACCTCATGCTACCCTACCCATCAACAAAGAACATTTCGACAGATGGCTGGCTCTGTTTTTCGAAACACTGGATGCGTATTGGGTAGGACCCATTGCAAATGAAGCGCGATGGAGAGCCAACAGAATGGCAGAAATGTTTCAGTACAAATTATCAATGATCAGAGAAAAGGAAATGAACAGTCACTGATGTTGCAGAGGAAAGGCGGGCCGGATTCTTAAAGGTGCCGGAGATGATTTGACCATTGCGGACAAGGGTGGAGTGGCGCTTATGCAACACACACAAAAACGAGGGTTTCATGAAATTATTAAAATTCTTCCGGAATGATTTTGGTCAGAAATGATGCCACGAGCTAATTTTAAGGAGTTTAATTCTACATTTGACCAAATTAGAAAGATTAAAATGAGGATGACACTGTTATCGCTTGCCGGACTGCTGTTATTGAGCAGTGTTCAGTCGCAGGATATTAAAGCATTTCAAATTTACAATAAAGAGAAAGCAGCCGTCAGCTTTTATGAGATGGTTCAGGCACTTAGTAAATATGATGTTGTATTGTTTGGTGAATACCATAACAACAGCATTGTCCATTGGTTGCAGCTTCAAACGGAGAAAGAATTATATAAGCTAAAGGAAGGTAAACTGATTTTGGGAGCCGAAATGTTTGAGAGAGATAATCAGTTGCAGATAGATCAATACCTGGCGGGCGAAATGGATGAAAAAGAATTGGCTAAAGAAGCTCGTTTATGGAACAATTTTAAGACTGATTATAAACCGCTGTTAGACTTTGCCAAAGAGCATCAGCTTCCTTTTGTTGCTGCCAACATTCCCAGACGCTATGCCTCTTTGGTGGCTAAGCATGGGCTCGACAGCCTGAATAATTTGCCCGATAGCGAAAAGGTTTATATAGCAAAATTGCCTGTCAAAGTTGATATGGCTACACCCGGCTATCCCGAAATGCTTGACATGGTGAAAGACCATGCAGGAGATAATGCGATGAACTTTGTAGCAGCTCAGGCGGTTAAAGATGCTACCATGGCAGAATCTATCGTGAAAAATTTTAAACGGAAGCATTTATTTCTTCACTTTGAGGGCGATTATCATAGCAAGGAATACGGAGGAATTTATTGGTATTTAAAGAAAATGAAGAAGCGGTTGAAAGTAGCCGTCATATCCATGGCAGAATCGGATGACGCAGATCTGAGACTGCCGGCAGACTTTATTGCTACTGAGTTTAATATTGTTGTACCCGGGGATATGACAAAAACTTATTAGGCTCTCTGATCTAAAGAAGAATAAAGGAATTCTCTGGCTACACAGAGAATGGTTTTGTGTGAATCCATGAGCTCAATCGCCCCGCATTTTATTCATTCTAATCTTATTCTTACGCTATTCATCATCCATTGGTTCACACGGTCGTTTTCGGTAATTAATTTGCCCTCGGGGGTTACGCCTTTAATTCTTGCCTCAAAAACCTGCCCGTCCGATTCCAGGGTCACGATTTCATCTTTTTTATACAGCCTGTTATTATACTCTTCGACAAAGGATATGCGCTGCGTTTTCCATTTATGTACATTTTCCATAAAGGACTGATGAAGTTCACGAGCCAATTTTAGCACATCAAAGGAGCGTTCTGTTTCTACAAAAAGAGATGTGGCCCTTGCCAGATCCTCAAAAGATTTCTGATTGATGTTGATTCCAAAACCAGAGACAGCCCACTGCCAGTTTTGCCCGTATATAATATTTTCGATAAGTATGCCGCCTGCCTTCTTGTCATTAATAAAAATATCATTGGGCCATTTAACAAAAACTTTCAATTTGGAGTGGATTTCAATAAGCCTTGAAATCGTTATAGCTGCAATCATGGAAAGATTAAACTGGTCCTTTAACAAAACAGCATTCATATCTGATATCACCGACATAATAAGATTCGATCCGGGCTCGGAATGCCATACGCGCCCCACCCTTCCTTTGCCAGATTTTTGATCAAGTGCAAAAACGGCTGTACCATCCTGTACAAGGCCGTTTCGGATCAGCCTCATGGCATAGTTGTTGGTACTGTCAGTACTGTCGAGTAAGATGAATTTTTCCGTTGAAAGTGGCATTCGGAATGGATTGGAAAAGAAATTAGTATTTTTGATTAAATAGTTGCAAATTTCGGTTCATTATCTGAAATCAAGCGGATTAAATTCTATTTTTGCTGACTGTGATTAACGAAAATGTGGATTTAAAAAAAATCATTTGAATAACTTAAATTTATTAGAAACCAGAAAGAAAAGTACTCACCGTCGGTTAACCCGAAATAGTAAGCTGTTTAAAACGATCGTGCACGCCATTCAGGAAAAGAAAGGGGAGCGGATCGTAAGTCTTGATTTAAAGAAAATACCCGAAGCAGTAACTGATTTTTTTATTATTTGTGAGGCTTCCAATCCAATTCAACTAAAAACAATTGTAGATTTTGTTGAGATGGAGGTAAAGCAAAAATGCGGAGAGCTGCCCCATAATGTTGCGGGCAAGCAGGGACAAAGCTGGGTTCTGATAGATTATATCAACATTGTGGTACACATCATGCTTGAGGAGCCGCGTAAATTTTATAAACTGGAAGAGATGTGGAGTGATGCCGATACGAAAGAACATAACTTATAATTACGATTATTTTATCATAATAAACTTACTTTTAATTAACTCAAAGAACATCTGTAAAAAGAGATGTTCACAAATTTGGCAGCAGCAAGAAAATGACTACGGAAGATAACAAAAAGAGATATACCAGAAGGCCCAACAGCAATTTGCCGCCCCCATCGGAAAACGGCAAGAATAATGACCCGAAGAAAAAACCGCGGGTTAGCATCTATTGGGTTTACGGGGTTTTGTTTGCGCTTATCATTGGTTACAATTTAATGTACCATAGCGGCAACAGCGGAATAGAAGTGGACAATACACAGTTTTACGAAATGCTGAAACGGGGTGATATTGACCAAATCAAAATTATCCGCAATAAAAAGATTGTACGTGTTACCCTCAATGCTCAGAAATTGAAGGAAGATCCCGGAGGGTTTTATCATCGTATCCTGGGCAACGCTTATAACACGGCTCTTCAAACTGTGGGCACTCCACAGGTTTACTTTTCAATTGTAAAGGATGAAGTCTTTGCCAATCAGCTTTTTCAGTACTATCAGGATAATCCGGATGTAAAACAGGTACCCGAAAAAGCAGATGAAGAAGGCGAAATATTTGGCCAGCTAATCAGTACTTTGTTTCCGATTTTACTGATTGCACTTGTATTCATCATGATGATGCGCAAAGTAGGAGGCGGCGGAGCTTCGGGCGGCCCGGGTGGAATCTTTAATATCGGAAAAAGCAAGGCCACTCTTTTTGAAAAAGGAACCAAGGTAAACATTAATTTTTCTGATGTAGCGGGTCTGGATGAAGCCAAGGTAGAGGTGATGGAAATTGTGGATTTCCTGAAAAATCCAAAAAAATATACAGCGCTGGGTGGCAAAATCCCAAAAGGAGCTCTGCTGGTTGGGCCTCCCGGAACGGGTAAGACGCTGCTGGCTAAAGCAGTAGCCGGTGAAGCGCAGGTACCATTTTTCAGTTTGAGCGGAAGTGACTTTGTAGAAATGTTTGTGGGCGTAGGAGCCAGCAGGGTGCGCGATCTCTTTAAACAGGCGCGCGAAAAAGCACCTTGTATCATTTTTATTGATGAGATTGATGCCATAGGCCGTGCACGTGGTAAGAATATGATGATGAGCAACGATGAGAGGGAGAATACCCTCAACCAGTTGTTGGTGGAAATGGATGGATTTGGAACAGACCTGGGAATTATCATTCTGGCAGCTACCAACAGGCCGGATGTACTTGACAGTGCTTTGCTAAGGCCGGGCAGATTCGACAGGCAGATTTCTATTGATCGTCCTGACCTGGTAGGCCGCGAAGCCATTTTTAAAGTTCATTTAAAACCCATTAAGGTTAGTCATACACTTGATGTACATAAACTGGCCGAACAAACACCGGGATTTGCCGGAGCAGATATTGCCAACGTATGTAATGAAGCAGCATTGATAGCAGCCAGGAAGAACAAGGATGGGGTAGATATGCAAGACTTTCAGGATGCCATTGACAGGGTTATCGGAGGGCTTGAGAAGAAAAACAAAATTATCCTGCCCGAAGAAAAAGAAATCATTGCTTATCATGAAGCCGGACATGCGATTTGTGGATGGTTCCTTGAGCATGCATATCCTTTGCTTAAAGTAACCATTGTACCGCGCGGTACTGCAGCATTAGGTTATGCTCAATACACACCTAAGGAGCAGTACTTGTATAATACCGATCAGCTACTCGACCAGATTTGTATGACCCTGGGCGGCAGGGCATCTGAACAGATTTTCTTTGGTAAAATAAGCACCGGAGCCAGTAACGACCTGCAGCAGGTTACCAAGATGGCTTACAGTATGGTGACGGTTTACGGTATGAATCCCAAGATTGGAAATGTGAGCTATTATGATCCGCAGCAGGAAAATACTTTTGTAAAACCTTTCAGTGAAGAAACCGGAAAGTTGATTGATGAGGAAGTCAGAAAGCTGATTGATGAAGCATATTCGCGTACAACCAATCTGTTGACTGAAAAAAGAAAAGAGGTTGATATTCTTGCTCAGGCCTTGCTGAAGAGAGAAGTTTTGTTCCAGAGCGATGTGGAAGAACTGATTGGTAAGCGGCCGTGGGAGGATAAAAAAGCTCTTGATTTCATTGATAATCCGAAAGAAGGTGTGGTTAACAATCCCATGCCGGGAGGCTTTGAAATGAAAGAGGCAGATCTATAGCCGATACCATTCATCAGCTTTATTTAAAAATAATCACCGGTTTCGTTCATCATTTTGAACAGCCGTAAGGTGCTTCCTTTATCATGCGTAAAACGTAAGCCCGATAACAATTGTAATGCAGAGCTACTGCGTGTAATGCTCACAATTATGAAGCACAAAGTTTTACGCTTACAGTTTATATAGCACTCCCCTTGTGCCTGGCATAAAATAAAAATATTGTAACTTGTGGCAAATTATCTTTTTTTAGAAATGGAAAGCCGACGAAAGAGACTGACCGTCTTCTATTTTTTCAATCTGATTTTAATTCTCATTAGTCTGTATCTTAATGTAGTCCAGTGGCCTGATGCCTGGATATTTACAGAGATAGCCATTGCATTGTATGGTGTTTTCATAGCACTTTGCCTGATAGAAATGTACCGATCCAAAAACCTGACCGGCAATGAAAAATGGATGTACGGGATAGCCCTGATTTTTTTAGGGCCGGTGGGCGGTGCGCTCTATTTGTTAAGGCCTGCCCGTAAGAGGTTTACGCATAAAATCTGATAACCTTATTCCTTATATTTTGCTGAATGGCCCTTTCCTTAAGAGGCGAGTTTGAAAAGAGGACTTTCATTAAATAAAAAGCTCCGGCGAAATACCGGAGCTTATGATATCATTGGCTATATTACTGTACCTGTGCTATCCGCATGGCAGAAATATAAAAGAACCCATTGCCGTTATTGTTGTTTTCGCCCTTGGTAATGGTGAGGGTGATCGTGCCATCCTCATTCGGCTTCACCTTTTCTGCACATACCGTATTGGTTGAGTTATTAGATGAATTTAGTGTAACAGCCACCTCATTACTTCCGGTAACAATATATTTCGATTCGCGATTATCACCCACGCCCATCCTGCTGGAGAAGAAGCAGAAATCGTATTCGAAATCATTATTCAATCCGGCAAATTTTACTACGCTTTGCTTGATCACCATACCACCGAATGATGCGCCATTATTTCCAAAAAGTGAATTTATGCTGACACTTGCAGGCATATCCAGAATGGTGTTTGACTCACTGGGGCCATTTTCGTTTATCCCGTTGAATCGTTCCAAAAGTGTAACAGATACCCCTGTTTTATTTCCTTCCTTATCTTTCATATCTTGTATCGAAGAGCCTACATTGGTGCCTTGAGCCAGCGTGAAGACATTCCATGAAGAGGGTACCCCGTCGGCCTTGCCGAATGAAAGCTGGATAGGATTCAGAAGTGTTCCGGTTGGTAACTTTGGTTCCACTTTTATAGTTG
>JBIQMB010000190.1:0-6381 GCA_044463745.1 Chitinophagaceae bacterium
ACCAATCATCTTCTTCTTTCCTTACCGCATGTGGATGTGAATTATGGATTGCTCCGGAAGTTGCAATTAAAAGCAGAGGCTCCCTTATTGTTGCAATTTAAAGATCATAAAACGCAGAGCAGAGTGGGCGAGGTGATTGTGGGGGTTAAGTATCGTTTTTCTGGACGAAGAAAAGAATTTTATTTCGGCAGCCACTTTTCCGCAGGTCTATTTACATGGCAGCAAGGGATATCTTCTTCCCGTTTTTATTGAAAAAACAATTGGAAGATTTTTAGTAGGAGAGGGGATTGGCTACTTCATTGGAGATCAGTATCCCAACAGTTTTCAATCCGGTACGCTAATCGGATTTCGGGCAACGGATAAACTGCATTTAATGGCAGAATATTTTTGGGAAAGAAGTAAGGATGCTGAAAAGTTTGTTGCATCAAAATCTTATATCAATGTCGGCTTTCGATATCCGTTTTCAGACCATGTTTCGCTAATGGGTTCCATCGGTTCCCAGATAACCGGTGATAAGAGGGAGAAAATTATTTCGTGGCTGGGAGTTCAAACGCTCTTTTAGCAGCCCGGGCTGTATTAGCCGTGTCCTGTGAAAGTTAAGAGGTAGTACACCTAAAATTACTTTACTTGCCTACATAGTTTACGGGTGTAATGGATTTGAGTTCAGCCTTTATTTTATCTGAAACGTCAAGTCCATTGATGAAATCCAGCATCACCGATTGGTTAATGTGAGCATTTCCGCGGGTCAGTTTTTTCAATGCTTCATAAGGTTCGGGATAATTTTCGCGCCTGAGGATTGTTTGAATTCCTTCGGCCACTACTGCCCAATTGTTGTTCAGATCGTCGGTTATCTTTTGTTCGTTTAGTAGCAGTTTGGAAAGCCCTTTTTCAATGGATTTAAAAGAAATAAGGGTATGAGCGAACGGCACACCGATGTTTCGTAAAACGGTGGAATCAGTAAGGTCGCGTTGCAGCCGGGATATTGGTAATTTTTCTGAAAAATGATGAAAGAGCGCATTGGCAATTCCCAGATTCCCTTCTGCATTTTCATAGTCAATCGGGTTGACTTTATGGGGCATGGCGCTGCTGCCTACCTCATTTTTTATGACCTTTTGTTTGAAGTAATCCATGCTGATATAGGTCCAGATATCTCTGCACAGATCTATGAGAATGGTATTGATCCTCGATAAACTGTCAAAGAAGGCGGCCAACATATCATAATGTTCGATTTGCGTGGTAAACTGCTGACGTCGGAGCCCGAGTTCGTTATTGAGGAATTCATCTGCCAGTTTATGCCATTTTATATTTGGGAAGGCCGCATAGTGAGCATTGAAGTTACCGGTGGCTCCGCCAAATTTACCGGTGTGCGGAATGGCTACCAGCAGTTTCTGCTGACTTTTCAATCGCTCTACAAATACCATTATTTCCTTACCAAGTCGGGTAGGGGATGCAGGTTGTCCGTGGGTGCGCGCCAGCATTGGAATGTTTTTCCATTCTTTGGTCAGCGATGTTAATTGCCTGATCAGTTCGTTTAATGCAGGAAGGTATTCGTTGTTCAGTGCATCCTTCCACATAAGCGGAATGGCGGTGTTGTTGATGTCCTGAGAGGTAAGTCCAAAATGAACCCATTCGGTTACTTTTGTTATACCGGATTCCTTCAGTTTGTTTTTCAGGAAATATTCCACGGCCTTTACGTCGTGGTTGGTGGTGCGTTCGATTTCCTTAACTACCAGTGCGTCGGTGGGCGCGAAAGATGTTAAGATCTTGGTTGCTTTTTTTTGATCGGCTGCTGTAAGTTTGAAGAAGCCATTTTTACCGAGAAAAATAAAATAAGCGATCTCTATTTTCAGCCGGTATCTGATCAATGCGTATTCTGAAAAATAATCAGCCAGCGAGTTGGTTCGGGAATGATAGCGACCGTCAATCGGTGATACCGCAGTAAGGGTAGAAAGTTCCATTCAATATTTCCATTTATAATTTTTCAAAGGTAGAGGATTCATCAAAAATGAAGGAAGGATTGTTATGGAGTGGGGTGTTTTGGGGTTCCTTCCGGAGATTCGGGAATAAGAACGCAGAGAAAGAAGAACGGGGAGATTTCGCAGAGTCAGCCGATCTTCACGCTAAGCGGTGGTCAATGAGCGCGGCAGGCGGCAAGATCGGTATATAAAAGGGCAAGAATTTATTATAGCCGGAGAAACCTTGGCGAGTTTTGGAAAGTTTCATCTGGTACTGGCTATCAAGGAAAAACTCGTAAAGTCTTTCAGAAGTGGGGTCTTTTTTTCTTTGGCTGGGATGACGGAGCTCCTGCTCCGTTCCATATCAAAAAAGCTTCATGGATTTTTCGCAGAGTCAGCCGATCTTCACGCTAAGCGGTCGTTGGTGGGCACGGCAGGCGGCAAGATCGGTATGTAAAAAGAGTAAGAATGTATTCATAGCCGGAGAAACCTTGGCGACTATTGGAAAGTTTCATCTGGTACTGGCTATCAAGGAAAAACTCGTAAGGTCTTTCAGAAGTGGGGTCTTTTTTTCTTTGGCTGGGATGACGGAGCTCCTGCTCCGTTCGATATCAAAAAAGCTTCATGGATTTTTCGGTAGAGTCAGCCGATCTTCACGTTAAGCGTTGGGCAGTGAGTGCGGCAGGCGGCAAGATCGGTATGTGAAAAGGGTAAGAATGTATTCATAGCCGGAGGAACCGCTGGGTTCTTAGGCAGCTGCTTTAGTTTCTATTGACTTTTTTTAAAAATAGAGAGTCCAGACTTTCATAAGATTATTTTCCCTGCGTTAACCCTGCTTCCCATGTTCTCTGCGTTCCAAGCTATTAGAACGCAGAGAAAGAAGAACGATCTTCACGCTAAGCGTTGGTCAGTTAGTGCGGCAGGCGGCAAGATCGGTATGTAAACGGTTAAGAATGTATTCATAGCCGGAGAAACCTTGGCGACTTTTGGAAAGTTTCGCCTGGTTCCGGCTATCAGGAAAATACCTATCAGACTTTCCAAAAGTTGCGGAAACAGGTTGTGGGTTTCCCTCTAAACTTCTGGAAAGTTGCAGTTGTTTTTTATTACGAGGTTGTTTTTGGATTACGCCAAACCATAGCCGCAACCCTTCTTCAGAAACTTTCCAAAAGTATTCAGCCTCTTTTCTTCCGCAGAAAGAAGGAGGAGGTTGGGCGACCTTTGGATAGTTTCGTGTGGCTCTGGCTATCAGGGGAAAACCTTTACAGACTTTTCAAAAAATTTCGGAGAGAAAATTGTGGTTTTAAGAATTTAAGATATACTCGTTTAAAACAAATATTCCGACGATTGCCTTATTTAGCAAAACTGCAAGAATGAGCAAACTGAATGATTTGTTGGAATACCGTTGTATCACATGTCACCACGTCCATTTTCCACTTGAATCTAAGTTATTTTTCGTAAATTTATTGAATGAAAATATGGAGAGAAATAGTTGTAAGATTATGGGACACATAAAAGAACCTAAAGGTGTTGACTTCATCATACAAAGCAGGCCATTAACGGATAAAGACCGGAAAGAAATCAGTAAGCACATTGCTGATTACAAAGCGAAACATAAGAAAAAACAAACAATAAATCAGAAATCCAAAGAGCCTGTATAAAGCTATTACGTCCGCCTTTCCTTCGCTCTGAAGTTGATGTCTTCGGCAATTCAAAGATCTGTACTGATTTGCTATATCTCTTTTATTTCTCATGTTTATGTGGTTGAGAATATTAAAACGAGCAGAAGGAAGAGTACGGAGTTTTCGCAGAGGCTGCCGATCTTCACGCTAAGCGGTGGTCTATGAGCACGGCAGGCGGCAAGATCGGTATATAAAAGGGTAAGAATGTATTCATAGCCGGTGAAACCTTGTCGACTTATGGAAAGTTTCGCCTGGTTCAGGCTATCAGGGAAAACCTATACAGACTTTTCAAAAAGTTTCGAAAAAGAGGATTGCGGTTTTAGATAGCGAAGCCAAGTTGTTTCTGATTGCTCATTTCAAATACAGATTTGAATCCTCTGGATTCACTTTCGATCTTAAAGAGATTTTCTATAAACATGAGAACCCGCCGGGTTCTTAGGCACCTGCTTTAGCTTCTATTGATTTTTTTAAAATCGAGAACTTCAAACTTTCATAAGAAAATTTTCCCTGCGTTAACACTGGCTCCCATGTTCTCTGCGTTCCAACAATTTCCCTGCCTCTAAGACTAAAACCGATATCCCAGCGACGCACCAAATCCGATATTTTTCCAGCTTGTTTTGTCGGCGTTTATTTCAGCAGCTTTGGGATTTATTTCTGCCAATCCAAGTTGGCCATTGAACTGAATACTCAATCCGTTGTTCAACTCATAACCGACAAAGAGGTTGGCGCCATAATCCCAGGGCTTAACAAAGTATGCCGTATTTAAAGCAGCATTGGCGTATTCTGTGCTCGTAATTTCATTTTTGAATTTCGCATCAAGCTCCACAGAATTACTCCCGCTTTTGATTTTCTTTTTACCTGAAACTCCATAAGCAATATATGGACCTGCACCCAGGACAAACCTTCCGGATCCGGCAACAGGCTTCAAAACCGCACTCACAGGTAGTTCCACATAGGAGAGTTCCTGCGAGATGGTGGTGGTATTATTTTTTGTTTCCGCCCCTTTAACCGTGTACATCAATTCAGGGCGCAAATACAATATTTCAGATATGTAAAGATCAGCTTTGATGCCGGCATGAAAACCAACTTTATAATCAGCGTTTAATTTATCACCCATGGCATCCGTCCCTCTCAGACTCTGCATATTCACACCTGCTTTAATTCCCCAGTAAACCAGCCTGTCATCATCATACTGAGCAAAAACAGAATTGGCTGTCAGGGAAAAAATAACCGCTAAAACAATAAATAACTTCTTCATAATGACTGATAAAATTTTTGCTGCAAAGGTAATGGCGGAATCCTGATGACCACAGGTTCAGGCGCCGAAGTTTATTTAAAGATTTCTTAAAGCGTTACATTTTGTTATTCGACTAAAAGGATGAACGAGATTATTCGTACAAGAGTTTTGTTAGCGAATAAGAACGACCGATCCTTTAAAATTAATAATCTCGCAAGCCGTATTAGCAGAAATGGTATAAGCAAATACCCCTGCATTCTGTGGTTCTCCTTTAAAGGTGCCGTCCCAGCATTTGGCCGGATCGTTGGTTTGAAATACCATTTGCCCAAAACGATTATACACCTTCAAATTCAGATCTCTTACACTTCCCCATGCAGCCGGTACGCCAAAGCAATCGTTGAGTCCATCACCGTTGGGCGTGAAGGCGTTCGGCAGTGCGAGAAAGGCTTTATCCGTCATGCTTACATAAATGGTTATGGAATCTTCGGCAACACAACTATTCTGATCTCTGGCCTTCAGATAATAAGTCGTAGTCTGCTTCGGCGTGGCTTTTGGATTCTGCGTTCGTGGATTATCGAGCGATAAATCAGGAGTCCATTCAAAAGTACGAGCTGTTCCTGTAGCTGTTAGTTGAGCGATGGGCTGTTTGCAGGATATGTCGTTGCTCTTGTTAATGGTCAGCGTCGGGTTTGGATATACATTTACGGTTGTTGTAAGAGTCTCTCTTTTTCCACATGCATTCTCCGAAATCAACACCGAATAGGAGGTGCTGTTTTCTGGTGAAACCGTGATGGTTCCTGACTTCGGAAACGATGCTCCGGAAGAGGAGAGCCATTGATACTCATCGCCGCCCACAGCGGTTAATTGCACAGATTGG
This sequence comes from Chitinophagaceae bacterium, assembly GCA_044463745.1. Taxonomy (GTDB): domain Bacteria; phylum Bacteroidota; class Bacteroidia; order Chitinophagales; family Chitinophagaceae; genus Ginsengibacter. The sequence continues at coordinate 5,749 of JBIQMB010000190.1, forward strand.
GTTTGGCAAATAGCGGTGTCTCTGGAGATTTGAAATACTACTTCAGGTAAAATGCTCACCCGCACTGAGTCGGTATATTGGCATAGATTATTGTCGGTAATGTCCACATAAAATGTGGCCTCTGAATCCAGGGGTTTGATGGAAACAGATGGGCCGGTTGATGTTTCTATCATCGCGTCGGGGTACCAGGCGTAGGTTTGACCGCCGGAGGCAGCGAGCGAAATAATTCCATTCTTACAAATGGCCGTATCGGGACTGACGCTAATTTGCGCTTTTGAAAATACCGTTACCTGTACAGAATCCTCATTTCGGCATCCGTTGACATCTGTAACCTCCACATGATAGGTGGTGGATTCGGTTGGCATAGCGATCGGATTTGCCAAAGACGGATTGTTGAGCGTTGGATCCGGCTTCCAGGCGTAGATGGTTCCCCCTGAAGCTGAAAGCTGCACTGATGACAGATAGCAAATAGAAGTATCAGCACTTTTGGTTATTACCGGCAATGGGTTAACGGTTAGTAGAACAGAATCCTCAATCGTACAATCAGAACCTTTTGACACCGTTACGAAATATTTCGTGGTTTCATTAGGGTTTGCTGTCGGTTCTGCTATTGCCGGGTTATCCAGGCCGTCT
>JBIQMB010000191.1:0-6369 GCA_044463745.1 Chitinophagaceae bacterium
TTTTATTTTTCTTTGTTTCAGATATGAACTAAATGCCGAAAGGGTTTCAAAAGAAAATATCTCCGGCTCCAGTTTGTAATTCACCAGATTATCAAAACTCTCCGGTTCAATATTCAGGACCATGATAGGCAGATTTATCCCTGACTCTCTCAGCGCCACGCCCTCATCCGTATAGGCTACCGTAAGGTAATCTACTTTTGTGTGTTGAAGAAGTGCGCCCACCTGCTCTATCCCTGAGCCATAAGCGAAGGCTTTGACCATGGTCATGAGCTTGGTGCCCGGTTTCAAAAGGCTTTTATAAATCCGGATGTTATGTGCCAGATTAGAGAGGTTAACTGATAAGACAGTCTGATGAAGCTGTGCCTCCAATAAGCCGCTGATTTTTTCAAACGAAAACTTTCGTGCTCCCTTGACCAGGATGGCTTCTTCATAAAAATGAAGTTGTGACAGCGCCTCTAAGAAGTCTTTCGTAGATGAAAAAAATTGCCGCTCAGAAATTTTATTAAATACATTTTTGAAAGATGAAATTTCAGGACCCACAGCCAGCAGCCGGTTTATTTTCTGCTGTATCAGAATGTCGGCTACGCGGCTGTAGAGTTCTTCTCCCGGTATGCCGGATTGCAATAAATCAGAAAGAATAATGGTGTTTTTTTTATGGCTTTGTTGCTTCAAAAAATCAACCGCTACGCGGAGCGATTGAAGATCATTACTATAACTGTCGTTGATAATGCTGCAATGGTTTTTGCCGGGCTTTAGTTCCAGTCTCATGGATACCCGGTGCAGATGCCGGAAATCATCAGCCATCCCTTCATTGTATTTGTCCGATGCCAGAATACCGCAAAAAGCATTAACCGCATTTTCGGTAGAAGCTGTATCTGTAAATGGAATGGTTATGCTGTAATTTTTTTGCCGGAATTTGACTTCTATTACTGAATCACCGTCTTTTTTCTTGGATGCACTGTAATGAAAAGTGTTGTGATCCTCCACGCCTACACTCATTTTTGTCAGTCCTTTATCAAAGGATGATGAGCGCAACGCATCTGCTATTAACCGATCTTCTCCCGGATAAATAAGTACTTTAGAATTCTGAAACAGCAAAAGCTTTTCTTTGATTTTTTGCACACGGTTTTGAAACCCTTCATCGTGAGCCGTTCCAATGTTCGTCAGTATTCCGGTATGGGGGTCTATCATTTTGGCCAGGCGGGCCATTTCCTCCGTGCGACTAATTCCGGCCTCAAAAATTCCAATCTCATGCTCCTGCTTTATCTGAAGAAGGCTGAGTGCAACGCCGATCTGAGAATTGTAACTACGAGGACTTTTAATGACTTTGTAATATCCTGAAAGTATTTCTGCCATCCAGTCTTTCACAATCGTTTTGCCGTTGCTGCCGGTAATGCCGATGACATACAGGTTTGGGAACCTTTTCCTGTGAGCGGCAGCCAACTGTTGCAAGGCACCGAGTGAGTCGGAAACCTGGATGACATTGGCTCCTTTGAGATGTTTTACCTTGATGGCCTGTGCGGTAACAAAATTTCTTACTCCCCTGGCGTACTGTTCATTTATAAATTGGCTTCCATCCCTTCCATCGCCCGCTAATGCCCAGAAAAGTGTTTTGTCCGGCTCGGAATATTTTCTGCTGTCGATTGACAAATATCCTGTCTCAAACGGCCCTTCCTTTAATAACCATTGGCCTTTGATTATTTTACAGATTTCGACGGTATGATAGTCGATTTGTATTACCAAGCGATTGTCAATTTAATCATTTAATTCTCTACTTTCCGCACCAGAATCGGTCAGCCCCGATTTTATGTAAATCTATGTAAGATAATCAACGCTTAGCCTGTCGGGATCTTATATTTTCTTTTACGGTAAAACTGGTAAATGAACCCAAACAGAACAATGAGTATAATCGGAACCGCGAAATTAATCAACTGCCACATTGATTTTTCTGCATCCGTTTTCTTACTGTCTAACAGCCGCAGTTTAAAATCTTTGGCCTTTGCCTGCATCAGGTCACCCTCATTAATGAGGTACGCAATACAATTTTGAACAAAGGTGTGGTTGGCAAACTGATATTCAAACTGGGTACCGATGGTAAAGGGATTGACGCCCATAGGGATCGGCTGTCCCTGATAAACACTATTCAGCGGAATATCGCCATCACCTACAATGATCATTTTATTATCCTGAATATTCTCGGGTACGAAGGGAGCCCCTGCGTCGTAAAGTGAATCCAGTTTTTCGGTACTAAGACGGTTTTTGAACAAAGAAGAAAATCGGCCCTCCAATAATACAGCCACCGGGATATTGCTCATGGTAAAGGCTTCATCCTCCGGAGCATTTCTGTTTTCACTACCACTGATCAATGCGGGAGTGGCGATAATTCTGGAATTGGGAGAGGTAGAAAGCAGGATGGTTTTTTTAATTCCTTCCGATTTTACGGTGTCTATGGAATTTACAAACCGGCCCGCTACAAGCCCTACGTTCTTGGTAACCAGGCTTTGCTGATTGGGCTGAAAAAGAGGAAAGTAATTCCAATGAAGCAGTTCAAACTGTCCGCTGTTATTGACATCAAATGGCAAAAAATCACTCTGGAGGTCCATGATCAAATCGGGGTTTACCCTTACACCGTATTTGAAAAGTAAATCCTGCAGATCAAGATTTCTATCAAATGCAATAACCTGATTTTTGATTTGCAGGCTATCCATTTCTGCATTAAGCCGGTCAATGAATAAGAGCAGTTTTCCACCCCGCATCACAAACTGATCAATGGCCAATTTTTCATTTTCTGAAAAAGTGAGCGTTGGCTTTACAACAATAAGCAGCTTAAATGTATCCGGAATAATATTTTCTTTGGTCAGATCGAGGGTGAAAACGCTGTAATCCGGCATCAGGATATTTTCCACCAGATCCCAGGTATTGGCACCGGTAGGCTCGCCATTGCCAACGGAATAAGCCACCAATGGTTTAGCAACCGTTTTTAATTTCTGAATAGCGGAAGCAAAGTTGTATTCAAACATGGCCTCCGCATTATTGAGATCGGCCGGTGTAATGACCGGTCGCGCTGCGGGGTACAGGTTTACCGCCGACATTTTCCCCTCCGAAACAGCGATGGCCGCTGGGTATATGTATTGCGATTGTTCGCCTGCTTTGAGCTGCACCTTCAGGTTGATGGGCAATACACCAAAAGACTGTAAAGTATCGGCCCAGGTAGAGTTGCTGCCTGGAATGCGATCATCCGGCGACACATATTTATAATGCACATTGCCCTTTGAGTACTCCTTGAATTCCTGTAAAAGTTCTGCCGCATTTTGAGAAAGCATCTTGAATCCCGACGGCATTTCTCCCTTTAAAAATAAGTATATTTCTACCGGCTTATCCACATCTGCCAGTAGCTTTTTGACCGGTTCAGAAATGGTATATCTTTTTTCATTGGTCAGATCTATCCGGGTATAAAAATAAAAAGAAAGGATATTGATAACCACCAGCCCGGCCAGTACAATCAGCCTTTGAAATTTATTTGAATTCTTTTTTTTCATCAGCCTTACCCCCTTTGTATTTTTTGACGTGATGCAAACAGAAATAAGAAAATAACCGAGCCAAAATAAATGATATCACGGCTGTCAATTACCCCCCGGCTGATGCTTCTGTAATGCAGATCGATGCCCAGCATATCTATATAATAGTCAACCGATCCGGTAAAAACTGAAAGCCTGCTGATGGCACTAAACCCGAAGTACAGAATCAGACACATAAAGGCAGCGAATAAAAAACTGACAACCGAATTAGACGAAAGCGCAGAGCACCAGATACCGATGGCAGAAAAAACAGCAGCCAGAAAAAACAGTCCGATGTACGATCCGGTTATGCCGCCCGTGTCGATACCGCCCTGAGCCGATAGCGATTGAAGCGTGAACGGATAAAGCAGGGTAGGAATCAGTGCTACAACCATGATAACCAAAACCGCCAGGTACTTTCCCAATACAATTTGCCAGCTACTGATAGGCAGGGTTTTGATAATTTCAAAAGTGCCGGTTCTGAATTCTTCTGAAAAACTGCGCATAGAGACAGCCGGAATCAAAAATATAAATACCCAGGGCGCCAGGCTAAAGAAAGGCTCAAGAGTAGCATACCCCAGTCCGAAGATGTTGCTGTCTTTTAATACAAAAAGATACAAGGCGTTGACAACCAGAAAAACAATCAGAACAATGTAGGCAGTCAGGGAGCTGAAAAACTGCTGAAGTTCTTTTTTGGCAATAGCAATCATTTGCAATTTTAATAATCCTGCGAAAAATAATTAAAAGTTTTGGAAATTCTTTTTTTAATTAAAATCTGTCCGTGCAATTACCAATATTTTTTAAATTTTAATCGGATTTATCTGGCCTCTAAAATGAAAAAACTCCCGTTTGGGGAGTTTTTCTACAGTTTGTTTTGGTAAAATTGCTTTTCGAAATGTCTTTTTGGTTATAGTAAGACAATCGATTGTTTGAAAACGCTGCTTGAAGGGGATAAATAATTAAATAATTTTAATCATAATATATAATAACACAGGAGATTAGGAGATTTTCCAACCTTCGAACCCGACTTTACGCCCGATGCAAGACATAAAGAAAACGAAGGGTTCTATTAGATGTGAGGAGTGAATTTAAGGATCAGATTAGTTTATTCAATTCCTCATGTACAAAATCCATCAGTGATTTTACATAGTCAGACGAAAAGTTGAATTCCAGTCCTGCTGCCTTGTATAATTCGGGCAGGGTTCGCGTACCACCCAGGCTCAGTGCATGGATATAATTATCGAGCGCTTTCTCCTTATTTTCCTTGAATTGCTTCCACAAACCGATCGCGCCCAATTGAGCGATTCCGTATTCGATGTAATAGAATGGCACTTCGAACAGGTGGAGTTGCTTTTGCCATCCAATTGCAATGAAAGAATCCAGGCCGGAATAGTCTATGGCCGAAGGTGTGAATGCCTGAAATAGATTTTTCCATTCATCTTCCCGCTGTTGCTGGGTATGATCAGGGTGCGTATAAATCCAATGCTGGAATTTATCGATGAGTGCTATCCAGGGAAAAAGTGTAATGACCCTTTCGAGTTGATGAATTTTGGCTCTCTTCAGTTCATCCGCCTTATCAAAAAATACATCCCAATAATCCATGCTGAACAACTCCATCGCCATGCTCGCTACTTCTGCAATCTCCATGGGGTATTCTTTGAAGGAAGTAAGCTCAAGCGGATGGGTTAGAAAGGATTGAATGGCGTGACCGCCCTCATGCACCATGGTGGTTACATCCTGCATTTGGCCTGCGGCATTCATAAAGATAAACGGGGCTCCGGTTTCAGGTAAGGGCATGTTATATCCGCCGGGTGCTTTTCCGGGCCTGCTTTCCAGGTCCAGATTGCCCATCTTTTTCATAGTGCGTAAGCACTCACCAAAAAAAGGTTTGATCCGGGTAAAGCATTCAATGGTTTTTTCCAAAAGTTCATCGCCGGTTTGGAAGGGTGCTAAAGGAGCCACATCCGCCGGTTCTGCATCCACATCCCAGGGACGCAACGTATTTAGGTTGAGTTTTTTTCTCTTCTCCTCATAAAGTTCGTTTGACAGCGGAAGTACGAAATTTTCCACACTGTCGTGAAAATCAAAACAGTCTTCCTTGGTGTAGTCAAATCTGTTTAAAGCCTTGAACTTGTAATCGCGGTAATTTTCAAATCCGGCATTGCGAGCCTCTACAGTCCTTTTGGCTATCAGTTCATCAAACAAATTATTCAGCGCATCCTTATCCTGCAATCTGCGCTCATTGATTTTATAATACACTTCCTGACGTAGTTTTCTATCAGGATTTTGAAAAAATTTGGCAGCCTGCTGCAAGGTGAACTCTTTGCCATTTATCTCCACCGTCATTTTACCGGTAATGGCTCCATACTTTTGTTGTAGTACGGCCAGCTCAGATTTGACAGGGATATTTTCTTCCCTAAAAAGTTCGATACTGCTGCGGACGGAGCGCAGGTAGGTAAAAAACTTTTCCGGATCCAGTTCAGCGGTGAAGGGGTTTTCAACGAATTTTTTGTTTAACTCAAAGGCATAGGGTTGCGCCTTGGGTTGTATTTCTGTATAAAAATAGTTGAAAGCCTCTTCATAGTCTTTGTTTGTGGTATCGCAGGTCATGTTTATTTGTCGGCGGCATGCATCCTCTGTCACCACCGCTTCCAGTTCACTCATGTCTTTTAACCATTTTTCCAATTCCACTTTTGATGTAAGGGGGCGTTCGGCCAGATCCTTAAACCAGGGTTCCAATTCCTGCCAGGTAGATACTTTAAAATCCTGAGGTAAATAACTTCTTTTTACAGGTTCAATATTCGCTGAATAA
>JBIQMB010000192.1:0-6366 GCA_044463745.1 Chitinophagaceae bacterium
CGTCGAGCCGGACGTTATGAAAATTGCGAAGGTTTCGCGATTCGGTTGTGATGGGTCCGCTACCGGAAATTTTTTCTTTATTACATGAAACCAGGCCGAATGATAATGCCAGTATTCCTGCAATGAATAAGACGGATTTGATCTGCATCATTCTGTCGTTTTTACAAAAATAATGGTTTGCCCAGCCCGTATGCCCTGTTTTAAAGGGTTTGAGAGAATGTTAACATTAAAGAAAGTTCTATTTCTGCCAACGGTTATTTGTTCGGTTACTGTCAGGCAACTTATTTTCAGGATCGATGATGACGGATTGTATGCTGGTTTGATGGTTCACCCTGAACTGATATTTGTCTCCGCTATACCATACTTCAACCGGGATGGTGAGTGTTTCGGATTTGCCATCAACGTAAGAAATTTTAACCTTAACAGGATAAACGGATTTCTCGTTGTTCTTCAGTAAAATTGTCGAGTAACCCTTCTCCGGAGTAGAGATAACAGAGTCGATTGACATATCGAATTTCCAGTTATGCTGAAACCACTGCCGCCAGAAATAGCTCAGGTCTTCACCAGATTCATTTTCCATAGTACGAAAAAAATCGTCGGGCGAGGGATGTTTGTAAGACCATCTGTTGATATAGGCTTTAAACGCATAATCGAACCGGTCTTCTCCCAGAATTTCTTCCCTAAGCATGATAAGTCCGAAGGCAGGTTTGAAATAGGTAAACGGGTGACGATATTTTCCTGTCAGCATATCAGCGCGGCTCATCATTGATGGTGACTTGGGGTCTTCAATCCATGGCAGTATTTCATCAGCCGGGTTACCACCTTTTGGCGCATATTCTCCATCGCGCTTGGGTGCAAATTCACCTTTATTAAACGCATCAGATGCATACACATCTATGAAGGTGTTTAGTCCTTCATCCATCCACGCATGGAGCCGCTCATTGCTGCCCACCATCATCGGAAACCAGGTATGGCCTATTTCGTGAGCTGTAACCCAAAAGAGTGTTTTGGCCTTGGCTCGCATGCCGTCAAATACGATACCCGGGTACTCCATTCCACCGGCATTGCCTGCAATGTTGATGGCGTAAGGATAGGGATAAGGCACCCATTTCTCGGAAAAATGCTCGATCGTTCCTTTAAGAAATTCCGTGCTCCTCGACCATGCATCCTCGCCAAAACTTTCAACAGGATAAGCACTCATAGCCATCGCCTTTTTACCATCAGGAAGGTTGATGCGCGCTGCATCAAGGATATACGCCGCTGAAGCTCCAAAAGCTACATCCCGTGTGTTAGTCATCTTAAAATGCCAGGTAGCTGTTTCTATTTTTTTAGAACGGTTTTTTCTCCATTCGGCGGTTTCTTTATTTACTTCTTCTTTGGTTCGGATCAGGATGGTTTTGTCACTGTTCTTGGCCTGTTGCAACCTTGTTAGTTGATTGGGTGTGTACATTTCTTTTTCATTCACCAATTCGCCGCTTCCCACCACCAGCATACCTTTGGGTACGGTTATCTTGTAATCAAAATCTCCGTACTCGCAGTAAAACTCTCCGGTTCCGATGTAAGGTAGCGTATTCCATCCGTTCAGATCATCATATACACACATTCTAGGGTACCATTGGGCTATTTCATAAATTTTGCCATTCTGCGATTGAAACCAATCGGTTCTGCCGCCAAAAAGCCCCGGAATTTCATAATAATAATCGATGGTTATCAAACATTTTTCAGCAGGTTTTAATGGTTGGTGCAGCCGGATCTGCATGCGTGTTCCGGCTATGATATAGTCTGCCTTTGTTGTATTATTTCCAGTCTGTATCGTAATGTTTTTAAACTCATATCCATTGGTAAACTGGGTTGAAGTTAATCCGCGCGAAAAATTTCCCAGTGAGTTTGGCTGGTATAAATTCTGATCTAACTGTAGCCACAGTGAGTTTAAATGGTCCGGACTATTGTTAATATATTCAATTCTTACCAATCCTGAAAGTATATTGGTGTTGGTATCTATGGAGGCATCAATTTTGTAGTTAACCTTGTTTTGCCAGTAATCCGGTCCGGGTGCACCATTGGCCGACCGATATTTGGTAACAGTATTTTGGGTAAAAGGAGCGAAAAGAGTGGCCGGATCGAAGTTGCTTTGCGCAAGAGAAAAGCTGAAGACGAATAAAAGCAGACACGGCATGGAGAACTTTACAATTTTCTTTAAGTTCATATGAAGTAGATTTACAGTTGGCCAACAAAGTAAAATATTCTATGATTAACTTTAATGGAAATATTATGAAAGGCATATTACTTGCATGTATAACATCTATGACGGTGTTGCTTAACTGTACACCTTCGCGAAACAATTTATCTGAAAACCATAAAGAATCAAAAGTGGATACAACCATGACTTATAACCAATTAACCCCCGAAGAAGAACGGGTAATCATTCATAAAGGAACGGAAATGCCTTTTGTAGGTGAATATTATACCACATCCCAAAGCGGTACTTATATCTGTCGCAGATGCAATGCGCCCTTGTATGAATCAAAGGATAAATTTGCCAGTGATTGTGGTTGGCCGAGTTTTGACGATGAAATTCCAGGAGCTGTAAAAAGAGTTCCGGATGCAGATGGCTTCCGCACAGAAATAATCTGCAACAATTGTGGTGGTCATCTTGGCCATGTTTTTAAGGGTGAAAGACTGACTGCGAAGAATACCAGGCATTGTGTAAACAGCATCTCTATTAAATTCATTCCGAAAGGCGAGCCTTTGCCGGCAGAGATTGTAGCAAAAAAATAGATTTCAAGATAAGAACATCTTATCTTAAGCCTGTTTTATTAGAATAATAGCTTATTTTTATAATTATTAGTTGGTTATCTAATAATGCGGTTTATTAGTTTAAGTGCTTATATTTGTGAAGTGATAGCTATACTTACAGGAGATATTGTGAATTCGGCATCGGTAGATGCGCCGCAATGGTTGAATAGACTGAAGAGCTTTCTGAATAAAGTTGGCAACACGCCCCAAGATTGGGAAATTTACCGGGGAGATTCATTTCAGCTTAGATGTATTCCGCAGAATTCTTTTCGATTGTATGTTTTGCTAAAAAGTATCATTCGTCAGATATCGGGATTGGATGTGCGCGTCAGTATCGGAATGGGTGAAATAGATTTTGAAGCAGCCAGGTTATCCGAGTCAAACGGGTCAGCATTTATCAGATCAGGAAGAACATTTGATGAAATGAAAGAAAAGCAATATCTGGCATTTGGCACCGGTACCGCCGAGTTTGACAAAACCTTGAATCTGTTTGCCCGGTTTGCATCACTAATTATGGATAACTGGTCAGTTTCCGTAGCCGAAACCGTACAAATTATTTTGGAGCACCCCGATTGGAATCAACAGCAGATTGCCGGGAAGTTAAATATTAATCAATCAGCCGTAAGCCAAAACAGGAAAAGAGCACAATTGGATTTAATTCTGGAGTTTAATGATTACTTTGTATCGGCAATGGATAAATCAGGGCTATGATTTTATTTGTAAAATTGTTATTGGCGCATTTGCTTGGCGATTTTGTGCTACAACCGGATAGCTGGGTACACGCGAGGCAGGTAAAAAAGGGACGCAGTCCGGAATTGTACTATCATGGTGTGGTTCATTTAGTTTTGATTATACTTCTTACCTGGAATTCATCTTTCTTTATTCCGGCTATTATCATTGCAGCCGGTCATGTTTTGATAGACCTGATGAAGGTTAACTTTCAAAGAGAGCATACTCAGCGACGTTGGTTTTTTATTGATCAGATTCTCCACATCTTACTCATCATTGCAGTGCTTCTGCTATATACTAAACCGGAGATTTCTTTGCAGGAATGGCCTCTTAATCAGATAATTATAATGGCCACCGGCGTCATCTTTTTGCTTCATCCTTCATCTATTATAATTAAGCTGATTCTTTCCAAATGGGCTCCGGCTACAGAGATAAAGACCGATAAGATAGAGACTCCGTCTTTGATCCATGCCGGCAAAATGATTGGGTATCTGGAAAGGATGCTGGTATTCATTTTTATTCTGAATGCACAGTGGGGAGCTATTGGATTTTTGGTAACAGCTAAATCCGTTTTCCGTTTTAGTGATCTCAAACTTGGGCAGGATCGTAAACTGACAGAGTATATTCTTATTGGTACACTTTTAAGTTTTGGGATTGCGATTGTTATTGGGCTGCTCACCTCTATTCTTCTCTCTCTATCTTCAATTGTGGATATGCAACCGGTGAATTATTTACCAAGGTAGAGCTATACATTATTTGTCGATGCTAATTTAGCTGTCCGGGATTATGTAATAAAATCGAAACGATATCCGACAAAGCTTTACCAACCCAGAACCCACGCAAAGATTAACGGCGCTACAATCGTTGCATCACTTTCTACGATAAATTTCGGAGTATGTATATCCAGCTTTCCCCAGGTAATTTTTTCGTTGGGCACAGCTCCGGAATAAGATCCGTATGAGGTGGTAGAATCGGATATCTGACAGAAATAACTCCAGAAAGGAACGTCTGCCCATTCCAGATCCTGATACATCATTGGAACCACGCAAATGGGGAAATCACCGGCTATGCCTCCGCCTATCTGGAAGAAACCTATTCCTTTGCCACCTGAGTTTTCCCTGTACCAATCCGTCAGATACACCATATACTCAATGCCACTTTTGACGGTGGAAGCCTTTAGTTTTCCGTTTAGTATCTGAGCAGTGAAGAAATTGCCGCTGGCGCTATCCTCCCATCCGGGCACGATGATCGGAATGTTTTTTTCTGCTGCTGCAAGCATCCAGCTATTCTTCGGGTCTATTTCATAATACAGCTACAGTACACCGCTTTGTAGCAACCGGTACATATACTCATGCGGAAAATATCTCTCGTTCTTTTCTTCCGCTTCTTTCCAGGTATTAAATAAATGAGGTTGCATGCGGGTATAAGCCTCATCCGAAATACAAGTGTCGGTGACACGATAATATTTATTGTCTGATAAGTCCTGTTCTTCCTGTGGTGTCAGGTGACGATAATGTGGTACACGCTTATAAAAATTATGCGCCACAAGATTCATAATGTCCTCTTCCAGATTGGCTCCGGTACAACTGATGATGGCTACTTTATCCTCACGTATCATTTCAGCGAGCGAAATGCCAAGCTCGGCAGTGCTCATGGCACCCGCCAGCGAAATGAGCATTTTTCCTCCATCGTTTAAATGTTTTTCGTATCCCATAGCAGCGTCCAGTAAAGCGGCTGCATTAAAATGACGGTAATGATGCTGAATGAATTCAGAAACAGGTCCCTTCTTCATAATGAGTCAATTTTACGGTTCGGACAAACATAATTTTTTTAACCTAAGGAACACCCGTATTTGGTTTACTGATTCGTTAATTGTTTGGACCCGCAGTCAATAAAAAAACCGGAATGAAATTTCTTTCAGTCCGGTTTTATGAAAACGAAGGCTGCTTTACCAACCCAATATCCAGGCAAAGATCAACGGCGCTACAATGGTTGCATCGCTTTCTACGATAAATTTCGGAGTATGGATATCCAGTTTCCCCCAGGTAATTTTTTCGTTGGGCACAGCTCCGGAATAAGATCCGTATGAGGTAGTAGAATCAGATATCTGACAGAAATAACTCCAGAAAGGAACGTCTGTCCATTCCAGATCCTGATACATCATCGGAACCACGCAGATGGGGAAATCACCCGCGATGCCTCCGCCTATCTGGAAGAAACCCACCCCTTTTCCACCTGAATTTTCTCTGTACCAATCCGTCAGATAAACCATGTATTCAATGCCGCTTTTCATAGTTGAGGCTTTTACTTCGCCCTTGATCACATACGATGCGAAGATATTTCCCATGGTACTATCTTCCCACCCCGGCACGATGATGGGCAGATTTTTTTCTGCCGCGGCCAACATCCAACTATTTTTCGGATCTATTTCATAGTACTGCTCCAGTACGCCGCTGTTCAATAACTTGTACATGTACTCATGCGGCAGATAGCGCTCCCCTTTGCTGTCGGCATCCTTCCAAATTTTTTGAATATGCTGTTGAATCCGGCGGAAAGCTTCCTCTTCGGGGATGCAGGTATCTGTAACCCGGTTGTAATGATTTTCGAGCAGCTCCCATTCTTCCTGGGGACTGAGATCGCGGTAGTGAGGTACGCGTTTGTAATGGCTGTGTGCCACCAGGTTCATGATGTCTTCTTCCAGGTTTGCACCGGTGCAACTGATGATGGCTACCTTATCCTGACGAATCATTTCAGCAAGGGAAATGCCAAGCTCGGCGGTACTCATGGCTCCTGCAAGAGATATGAGCATTTTTCCACGTTCATTCAAATGGGTTTCATAGC